>JBDSME010000266.1:0-2632 GCA_039916065.1 Polyangia bacterium | reverse complement strand
TGTGTGCCGGTGACATCGGACGGCATCAGGTCAGGCGTGAACTGAAGGCGCGAGAACGAAAGGTCCAGCGCCTGTCCCAGGGTGCGCACCAGCAAGGTCTTGCCCAGCCCGGGCACCCCTTCCAGCAGCGCGTGCCCTCCCGCCAGCAGTGAGGTGACCACTCCCTCCAGCGCGGCCTCCTGGCCGACCAGGCGGCGCCCCACCTCCGCGATCAAGCTGTTCACGTCGGCGCGAAAACGTTCGACGGTGTTCTCCACCGATTCCTCGGCAACGGTCATGGATTGCTCCTCGGTCGGATGAGCTGGAAATAGCGCCGCACCAAAAACCGTTTTCCCGCGGGCACATCCGCTGCCTCCATCGACTCCTCGACGGCCGCACGGTAATCGGAGAACACCCGCCGGTAGTCGGCGCTGGCGAACCCTCGCGCGGCGGCGCCGTTGATGATCTGGGCACGCGACGCTCCCGGCCCCTGGCCCGGCAGCAACGTCACCGCCGCGTCGTGCCCCGGGCGCCCGCCGCCGAGGTTCCGGCCGCGCGCGCCCAGCACCGGTCCACCGGCCACGTTGCCGACGCCGCCGCCTGCGGCTGCCTCCGCACCGGACTGACCGGAGGCGTGCTCGCGTGAGTTGGCTGATCGCGGAACGGCCGCCCCGGAGTCGCCATGCGCCGCCGTGTCTCCTCCCCGCGTACTTGGCTCGTGGGCGGCAGCCCGCGCGCCCTCGTCGCCGCCGCCGGACGAACTGTCACCGCCCCGCGGCGCGGCCGGGCCAGCCGACATTGCAGGATCGCCGACGCCATCGCCGCTGGCCGTGCCGGCCCGCTGTTCCCCCGCCGTGCCTGATTCTGGTCCTGGCCCTTGTTGCCGCCCTGATTCGTCCTTGGGGTCCCCACCTGGCCACTGTCCTCTGGCCGCCTGCCCGAACCGGCGCAGCCTCCGCGGATCCTGTCCGGCTCCACCGTCCGCCTCTTCCCGACTGATTCGCTCCAGGAGCTGGCGGGTTGCTTCCGCAAATCGCTGTCGCGTCTCCGCGGTCCGACCTTCGCGTTGCAAGCGCGACAGGGCGCGACCGCTATTTTCCGCCGTGCCACGACAGGCCTCCGCATCTCCCTGGCAGCCTCGTTGCCCTTCGTCCAGATCGCGGCGGAGCTGCTCCAGGTACCGGCGCGGTTCACGCACGGCGGCAGCAGCGGGTCCGTTGGCGGGCGCCGTCTGCGCGCGCCCGGTATCAGCGTCGCTGCCGCTCGCAGGGGAGGCGGCCTCCAGGGATCGCGCCCCTGCTCCCGCCGCGGCGCCCAGCGCCCCTCGGCCGACCTCGCCCGCGGCGGCAAGCCGCGCCGCCGCCGCTGTCGCTCTCGCCTCCGCGCCCGCACCCGCCGCGTCAGTCGATGCCGCAGTGGCCGCAGCAAGATCCTTGCTTGCCGCGCCCGCCGGCCCGTTCTGTTTCACCGCGCGGAGGGCCGCCTCCGCCGCGGCCCCCGCCGCTGCCGCGTCGAGAGCTGCCCGCGCGGCGCCCCCGGCGTCGCGATCCAGTCGCTCCAGGAGAGCCACCGCCGCCGAGGCGTTCATGCCGCCGCCGCCCGACAACAGGGCGAGCAGGCGCTCAAATTCCCTTGCCCCTGCCGCCAAGAACGGATCTCCGGTCGCGCTTGCCGCCTTCAGCGCCGCCGCCGCCTCGTCGCGCTCGACCTCCAGCGCCACAGCAGATATCGCAACCCGCGTCTCGTTGGCGCGGTCTCCCGTGCCGCCGCCGGGTTCCGACATTTGCTGTCTCGCGACCGTCGCACCGGCGGCGATCCCAGCGTGTCCCCATACCAGCCAGCGCGGTGGCGCGAACAGCGCCAGCGCCGTGGTGGCAATAGGCGCCAGCGCCATCCACCTCCACCGGGGTGCGGGGATGGCCCGCTCGGGTGGAACCCGTCGAACCCGCCGGATTGCCACGTCGACCAACGCGACCACGAAGGGGGTCGCGGTCACCGCGTCGGCCGTCAGGGTCACGGCCGCCAGAACACAGTCGTCCCGCCCGCGCCCGCTGCTCGCCGGGACATCGCCTTGCGCCCACACCCGGTCCACCGCACGCGCACAGGCCGCCAGCGTCACGTGACGCAGGCCTCCCACCGCCCCGCCGATGGCAACCGCCAAGCCCAGCGGAACCGCCACGGTGGTGAACCCGACCGGGCGACCGCCCCCCGTTGCACGAACGAACACCACACCCAGGGCCAGGGCCGTACTGGCGATTGCGCACGCCACACCCCCGGCCTCCAGGGCCGCTATCCAGCGCCGTCGGCGGCGCAGCCGGCCCATCAGTGCGAGCAGCACGGTTTGCCCGACCACCTCGACCACCGGGGCAGCTTATCACCTCGATCTCGGCCGCACCGGGCCGCCCCGGCGCCCCACGACAACAGCCAGGGGCCATTCCCGCTGCTCGGGTTAGGTCCTGAAGGCAGGTCCGAGGGCTACAAATAGTAATGATGCGCTCGCGACTTGCGGTTGGGCTCGGGATGATCTTCGCTGCCGCGCTTGTCGGTGTCGGGTGCGCGTCCGACGACACGCAGCTGGCCGGCTCGGGCGGCGCGACCGGCTCCGGCACAGGTGGCGTTGTGGCAACCGGCGGGGTGCCAGCCGTGGGTACCG
>JBDSME010000265.1:0-5581 GCA_039916065.1 Polyangia bacterium | reverse complement strand
GCCGTCGCCATCCACAGCTCCAGCCCGGGCAGTCCCACCGCCGCCGCGGCGGACTCCACCCAGGCCAGGCGCGGCTCGGAGCGCGGAGCGATGCGCGCCCGTTCGCGCGGCTTCACCGCCGGCGTTCCGGGCGGCGCCAGCCGCGTGATCCCGGCGCCGAGAATCGGCCAGAGCTCCGCCACCAATCCCGCCCCCTCCGGAACGCGCAGCCGCGCCCAGAACTCGGCCGGCAGAATGCCGCGCAGCTCACGGCGACGTCCCGGAAACAGCTCCGCGTCCTCGCCCGCCAGCGACAGGAGTTGACCCGCCACCACCGCCCCCCCGGCGGCATCCGGGTCGGCGCCGTCGGCGGCCGACCACTGGTACAGGTCCTTCAATCGCCTCAAGGTCCGTGCGTCCAGGGGGTCCTCCGCCACCCTCTGCCGCAACGCCACGATCGCGTTCTGCATCGCCTGACTCGCCGCCGCCGTCACGCCCGTGCTTCCCGCGGCGGTGAGTGCCCGCAGTTCCCGGAGCCCATCGCCGAGTGGGTCGAGGTCCGAAGCGGTGGTAAAAGCAGCGGCGGCGCCGGCGTCATCGCGGCCGTGATCCCGCAACAGGCAACCTATGCGCAGCCAGATGGTGGCGCGGGCGCCCGGATCGGCAAGCACGGTGTCCCAGCTCCGCAGCGTGGCCAGGGCTCCGTCCCAGTCGCCGGCGCGCAGCAACAAATCCGTCAGCCGTTGCCAGGGGGCCACATCGCGGGGACGCGCCGACGCCGCTCGCCGCAGCACCTCGATGGCCCGCGGGGTATCGCGCGCCGCCTCGAGCGCCTCCGCCAGTTCCAGGCGCAGAGCGCCGGCGGTGCTCTCGTCTGGCTCTCCCCCCAGAAGGCGCTCCAGAAATCGCACCGCCTGCGCGAAGTGCTCCATCTGCACCGCCAGCGTGGCCAGGCGCCGCAACGCCAAGGAGTGGCCGGGATCGATGTTCAAGATTCGCTTGAAGTCCTCTATCGCTTCCTTGCGATCCTGAAGCTGTTCCAGTCGATGCTGGGCGCGCTCCCAGAGCAGCGTCAGCCGTGCCCGGGGGTCGGTGAGCGCCGCCAGACGGAGGCCGTACAGGCGATCCAGCACCGCTCCGTCACCCTGGCCCTGTAGCACCTGACGGAGACGTGCGTACAGCAACTCCGAATCCGGAGCGCGCGCCAGCGCCTGCCAGTAGGCGATCGCGGCCTCCGCGGGCATCGCCAGCTCTTCCCAGAGCTGCGCCGCCATGCCGAACTCCGCGGCGGCTCGCGCCGGGGTCCGCAACACAGCCCCCAGTCGCGCGCAGGCGCGCGCGGCCCCCAGGCGGTCGCCAGCGGCAAGGGCCAGCCGCTTGATGCCGTCCAGCGCCTCCAGACCTTCCGGGTCACGGCGCAATGCCTGGCCGAAGGCCTCCAGCGCGCCGGCGCCGTCACCGCGCGATTCACAGTCCAGCGCCCGCTCCAGATCCAGCGCGTAGGCGAGGAGACCACCGTTGCGTTCGGCGCGCGCCACGCGTGCCGCCATTCGCTCGGGCCGACCCGACACCGGCAGATCCGCCAAACCCACGCCGATCGGCGCGGCCCCCGCGGACAGCGCCACCACCTGATCGTGGACCGCGCCGGCCAGAGCCACGCCTCCCAGGCGCGCGCGCGCGGCGGCCCGCGCCAGAAGACCGTTGCGATCGTTTTCGGATTCCGAAGTGGCGCTGCCAGAGGGCAGACCCCGCGCCAGCGCCAGCAATCCGGCGGCCGCGGCCAGCACGTCCGTACCCCGCGTCCCCGCCACCCAGCGCAGCACCACCTTCATGGGAGCATCGTCGGTGTCGGCGGCCTCGTCGCCACCGCCCTCGCGCCACGTCGGGCCTCCCTGCTCACCGCCGCCGTCCGCCGGACCACCTGACGCTGTCCCGGAGAGCGCCTGATCGGATTTCGGCTGCAGCAGACCAAGGAGCGCCACCTCCTGTGACAGGAGATCCGCCGTCGCTTGGTCGGCCTGCGCGGCCAGGTCGCGTGCCGCCTCCAGAACGACCGCGCCATTCCCCAGCGCCGCGCCCACGCGCAACAGGCCCAGGGCGGCGTCCGTCGACGCTTCCTTGCGCTGCGCTTCACGAAAAGCCGCCTCGGCCGCCGGCAGATCGCCAGCTCTCTCCAGCGCCTCCGCCAGGTCCGTGGGAAGGTCGATCAGTCCGGAGTGTGGTCCGGGTGGCGCCGACTGCAACACCGCGAGTTGTGTCTGGGGATCGCCGTGACGACGCGCGATGTCCCAGCTCCAGGCGCGCGCCAGCTCGTCGCCGCTGGCCCGGAGGGGGCGCAACATGTCGAGCGCGTCGGAAGGGCGACGTGCCGCCAGCTCATGCCAGGCCGCCCGAAAACGCAGGGCGCGCACGCGGTCGGCGTTCGTGGAATCCGCGCTCCGGTCTCTGTTGCTGTCGTCCGTGCTGGCGCGACCACCGCGCGCGAGGACCCCCGCCAGCTCGGCGCGTACCAGATCCGCGCTGGTAGCCACGGAGGTGCTTCCGGCGTCAACGTGGGAGTCGGATTGGTGGGTAAGCCCCTGGTCGGCACCCACCACCAGCAGCTGTTCCAGCGCCGAGGTCGCGGTGCCCGCCAGATCCGACGGCACCGCCTGCCGCAGCAGCTCCTCAGCCGCGGCGCGATCACCGGTGCGGGCGGCGATTCGCGCCCCTTCCACGCGCAGCGCCGCGGCCACAGGGGAAGCGACGGGTGATGTTCCATCCACCCGGTCCGCCAGAGCGCGCAGCACAGCCACGGCGCCGGGCTTTGCCGCGACAGCGGAGCCGTCCAGCGCCACCGCGGTCAGCTCCAACGCCACCGCGGCCAGCTCCAAGTCGTACCGTCGCACCCACGCCCGGACATCGCCGCCGCCATCGGAGGCGGCGATGAGGTGATCCTGGTGGCGACGCGCCGCCGTCAGGTCGACCGCCCGATCGCGGTGCAACGCCACCAGCTCTTCCAGTATCCGCGTCCGCTCCGCGGCCGTGTCGTCGCTCTCGGGCGGCACCGCCCCCGCCGGCGCGCCGACAGGGGATCTCGCAGCGTCGGCGAGCTGCCGCAGACGGTGCTCCAGCACCGCGCCCAGCTCTTCCCAGCGACGGTCCGCCCATAGCCGGCGCTCGACCGCGTCGTGTGCGGGCCCATACCCTGGCGCCAGCGCCAGCGCGCGCCCGTAAAGGCGAAGCGCCACCGCTTCGGCCCTATCCCGCCCCGTACCTTCGCTTGACCTCTCGGCGGTGGAGCGCGCCTCCTCGTTCCGACTCCCACCCTGGCTCTGGCCCTGCCCGCGACCATGCTCGCGCTCTCGCAATGTGCCGGCCACGACCAACGCATGAGCGGCTGCCTCAGCCGCCGCGGGCCGGGGCGCCAGTTCGCGCGCCGCCGCCTCGAACATCGTCGCCAGCCTCGCCCGGTCACCAGCGCCAGCACGCAGGAGCAACTCCAGGGCGAACAGATCCGCGCGCTGCCGCGGCAGCTCCGGGTGTCCCTCCAGCAACTCCAGTCCGTCATGCCAACGTCCCGCGGCGGCCAGTGCGGTCACCGTCCGGACGGCCAGTTCCCGTTCCGCTTCGCTGTCCAGGGATCGCTTGCCGGGCGCAACCTGCGCCAGCAAATCGCCGAGTTCGCGCGCCGCCACCTCGGCGCGCGGGCCGGCGCCGGCCTCGATGAGATCGCTCAAATCGGCCAGAACCAAGGGATGTGCGGGAACAAGCAACAACGCCGCGCGGAGGGCCGTGCGCGCCGCATCGGGCTGTCCAAGATGGTCGCGCAACAGACGAGCGCGCTCGCGCAGGAAGGCGGCGGCCAGCTCACGATTGCCAACGCCATCCTCGATCGAGGAGCCGCCCCCGGCCGTCGCCTCTGGCAGACGAGGCAGATGGGTCACCAGTTCATCCAGGATCTGCACGCGCGTCGCGGGATCGCGCGCCGCTCGCGCGAGCACACACAGCTCCGCCACCAGCGGCGCCGCGTGTTGCGGGCCCACCATGCTCAGCGCGTCGCGCAGCGTCTGCAGAGCGCGCTGCGCGGCGGCGGGGTCCAGCGAAGGTGGCGCTCCCGCGGCGCCACCTGATGACAGCGACGGCGTCTGGGGAGGGCCGGCGGCCACGCTGCGCTCGATGCGCGCCAGAAAGGCGGAGAGCGAGGCGCGAAGAGGCAGCGGAAGCGGACGCCGCAACAATCCCGAGAGGGCCTCGGCGGTCGCGCCACCATCGCCGCGACGAAGCCCCAGCAACAACAAGGAGGTCAGCAGGCCGGGGTGATCCGCCGCCTCGAGCAAGCCGGCACGGTAGCTGCGCGCGGCGTCGTCATCGCGACCCAGCCTGTCTTCCAGCAACCGCCCATGCTCCAGCGAGAGCTCGGCGCGTTGCAGCGAGCCCGCGGCGCCGGCGCGGGCGAAATCCGGAGAGTGAGAGTCCGGAGACTCGGGAGAGTCCGCTGAGACCACAGCCGCCATCCGCCGTTCGACCGCGACCAGCAGCTCGTCCCAGGCCGCACGCCGATGCAGGGCTCGTCGCAAACCCACGAACGCCACCAGCAGCGTGGGGTCGCGATCGAAGGCCTTCCGCCACAGGGCCCGTGCGCCCGCCTGATCACCGCTGTTCTCGGCCACCAAGGCCCGCGCGCAGCTCAGGGCGTCGGCGCGGCTGCTGTCCCCTGCCTCGGCGGCGGCGGCCTCCTCGCGCGCCAGCACGCCGGCCAGCACGCCCCGCAGCGCGCCCGAATCGTCGGCCGGTGAATAATCGCCGTCGTCGACCACCGTGCCGGCCACGTCCCCCTCCCCCTCCCCCTCCCGCGCCTGCCCTATCGCAGGGGGTGACGTCGGATGAGCGGAGCCGCCGTCGGATGACTTTCCTGGCGTCCTAGACATGCAGCTGAGCGGTCCTGGAACGCAAAGCACGTCATTATGGGCGTGCCGGAAACGGGGTGTCAACGTGACGCTCGCTATTCCCGATGGCGCCGGTGCGACAGCATCTCTTACGCAGCGGGGGCGGTGTCACGCGTGCTAAAAGAATGCACGCCCGCACGCGAAAGGCTCCGTCCTGCCGAACATTCTAGTCTATATCGACGTTCGCGAAGGACGGCCCACCGCCCCCGCCCTGTTCGCGGTGGCTGAAGCGCGTCGCATCGCCCGCCTGGCCGGCGCCAGCATCTTCGGGGTCGTTTTGAGCGCTCCGCTCGCCACTGATGAGCTAGACCGGCTGGCGCGCCCCGTCGCCGAGGCAGGCGCCGACAAGCTGTTGCTCTGCGAGGCGAGCGATTTCGCGGGGCCGCCCCAGGACGTGACCCACGGGCGCGGTCTGGATGCGGCAGCGGCGCGGGTGCCACCGATGCTGGTGTTGTTCCCGGCTGGCGGCGCGGGTGCGGCGCTCGGTCCGCCGCTGGCGGCCCGCCTTAGCGGGCCGTTCGTACCCTGGTGCGATTTTCTGACCACCGCGGCCGACATTCCCGCCGTGGACGGAGAAGGCCGGGTGCAACTGATTCGCTGCCGTCCCGACAGCCGATCGCGCGATCGTCTGGATCCCTTGCGGATCGAGCGGACCATCGTGGCCACGGTGGGGG
>JBDSME010000264.1:0-3088 GCA_039916065.1 Polyangia bacterium | reverse complement strand
TGGCCGTCCCGTGATGCGGTCCCTTGGACCAGGAGGCGTACTGGTCATTCATCACGTGGCAGTTCGCGCACGCCTTGGGCTCGGTGGAAAAGTAGCTCAACCCTTCCGCGTAGCGGAACGTGAACAGCCCCAACCCGACCACGCCACCAATCATGGCTGCCACGGCAACCTGTGTCTTGCTCATCGTTGTCAATACTCACTGGCTCGCCCCGTCTGATGCGCAAGGGCGCGGCCGCCGCTACCTTACCTTATTGATCCACATCCACGCGATCCACACGTCCTTGTCCTTGGCCGAGCAGGGTCCTGGCGCCGCCGCCGAGCTGGGTGGCCAAGGTGACGATGGAGAAACCGTAACGTTCGCGGATGTGGTCGACGACGGCGCTGAGCTTTTCGTGGTGGGGGTCGAAGAGCGAGAGCTGTTCGAAGACGCCCAGGTTGGATAGCTGCAACCCCAGGAGGCGTATCGGCAGGGAACGAGTTCGCGCCATCGCCAGCATCTCCTTCACTACCGGGTACAACTCCAGCTCGGAGCTGGTGGGCGCCAGCGTTCGCGAACGGGTCAGGGTGTGGAAGTCGGCGTACCGCAGCTTCAGGGTCACGGTGCGCGCCCTGATCTGGCGCTTGCGAGCCCGCCAGCAGACGCGCTCGCACAGGCCACACAGGACGGCATCGATCGACGACGGATCGGACACGTCCTCCCGGAACGTCCGCTCGTTGGAGATGCTGCCGACGGTCTCTCCTTCGGGGTCGTGCTCGGTGAAGGCCGGTCGCTCGCGCCCCACCGCGCCGCTGCCTTGCCCCTGCACCCCGCGCAGGATCGAAGGCGCCCAGGCACCGAAGATCTTCCGCAACTCGACCAGGGGGGCATCCGCGATCGACCCCAGGGTCTCGTATCCCGCCGTCCGCAGCTTACCTTCCGACACCGGACCGATGCCGGGGAATGAACGGACGGGCAGGGGCGCCAGCACCGCCCGTTCCACACCAGCTGGCACCAGCATCACGCCGCGGGGTTTGGCCAGGTTCGACGCCACCTTGGCCATGACCTTGCTGGTGGCCAGCCCAGCGCTCGCGGGCAGGCCCAGTTCCTGGTCGATGGCGTCCGTGAGCGCCAGCACGGCCCGTTCGATGGCGACGTCGCCATTCTGGTCACCCTCGCGCGCGTACAGGCGCTCGCATCCCGACAGGTCCAGGAACATCTCATCGATGCTGGCGATCACCACCAACGGCGCGTAGCGGGCCGCGATCTCTCGCACGCGTTCGGCGTACTTCCCGTACACCTCTCCGCGCGTGGGCAGGTAGACCGCGTCGGGCGCGAGCTTTCCCGCCTCCACCAGCGACATTCCCGACTTCACCCCCAGCCGCCGCACCTCATAGCTGGCGGCGGTGACGACGCCGCGGCTCCCTGGCTGACCGCCTACCACCACGGCCTTCCCCTCCAGCGAAGGATCAAGCACACGTTCCACGGAAACGAAGAACGTGTCCAGATCGAGGCAGCAGATGCGCGGAAGCGCCAGCGGTCCCGCCCACGCAAGCTCCGACGCCGTAGACATGACGAGCAAGATCTATATACTGTTCATTCGTTCAGTTCAATGGGGCTGTTGTTCGCTGGCGCGACCCGCTCGGAGCCGACTCCAACACGGCTGTCCATTGATGCATCGCCTGAATTCGTCCACGCAGTCGGAGATTGCGCTTTTTTCGGCGACAGCCAACCCGCCCGGCGCGCTTCGTGTCCAATCGGTCATGAAGCGATCACAAGATGACTCGTTCGCCCTTCTTGCGTTGACCGTCGCCGTGGCCTGGTTCGGCGCCGTTGCCTGCTCGTCAGAGGCCGAGAAGGGGACGCGGGACTCGGGCGTCACGGCGGATGCCGGCGCTGAGGGACGTGGAGGCGACGGAGGTGGCGAGGGGGCTGGGCAGTTGCCCGACTCCGCGGAAGGCCGGGCGCTTGGCTGGGTGCTGGCCGCGCTCAATGGCGCACCACCGACCGAAGAGGACGTGGCGGTCCGATTCAGCGCGGCCTTCCTGAGCCAGGTTCCGCCGGCGCAGGTGATCGACGTGCTCGCGCAGCTCTCGGCGTCGGGGCCCTGGACCGTGATTGGTTTCGAAGGCCCATCCGGCCCATCCGGTCCATCCGGTCCATCCGGCCAACCCGATTTGGCATCGTTGACGGCGGTGGTAACTCGCGGGGATGGTCGCTACTGGCGAATCTTCGTGGCCCTGGATGGTCTCGGCAAGATCGGCGGTCTGTTGCTGGTGAGCGCCGGGGATCTGGACCCAGCCTTGCAGTCGTGGGACGCGATTGAACAGGCCCTCACCGCCTTGCCGGGCAAGGTGAACTTGCTTGCCGCCGAACTGGGAGATGATGCCAGCAGCACCGGCTGCACACCGCTGCACACGGTGGCCGCGGACTCCAGTTTGGCGGTGGGTTCCACCTTCAAACTGTGGGTTTTGGCCGCGCTGGCCGAGGATATTCGTGTGGGCAAGCACACCTGGACCGACACCCTGGCCATTCAGGACCAGCACAAGAGCCTGCCGTCCGGGATGTTGCAGGACCAGCCGGTGGGAACGCTCTTGCCTCTGCGCACCTACGCCAACCAGATGATCGCCATCAGCGACAACACCGCCGCCGACCACCTGCTGTTCTTCGTGGGGCGCGACGTGGTGGAGGCGATGGTCTCCCGGACCGGCCACCATGATCCCATGCAGAATCAGCCCTTCCTCGCCACCCGCGAGCTGTTCAACTTGAAACTCATGGCCACGGCCGCCGAGCAGCAGAGTTATGTGGGCGCCTCGGTCACAGAGCGGCGTGCACTGCTGGAGACCTACGACACCGCCTACGATCCGCGCCTCTACACCGGGCTGCCCTGGACTCAACCCCGGGCGATCGACAAGCTGGAATGGTTCGCCACGCCCGGTGATCTGTGCGGGGTCGTGCGCGCCCTGCGCGACTATGGTGACCAGGCGGCGACGCAACCCGTACGAGATATCTTGGCGGCCAACCCAGGGATCGGCGATGCCTCGGGAGCATTCTCGTACATAGGGTTCAAGGGCGGCTCCGAACCGGGCGTGCTGAACGTGACCTGGCTGC
>JBDSME010000263.1:0-2740 GCA_039916065.1 Polyangia bacterium | reverse complement strand
GGCGACGGCATCTACGCCATCAACCCCGACGGGACGTTGCGCTGGCGCTTTGCCACCGGGGGTCACGTCTCCTCGGCACCCGCGGTGCTGCCCGACGGAACCGTCATTGCCGGCTGCCAGGATGATCTCATCTACGCCGTGGGCCCCGACGGCACCAAGCGCTGGGATTTTCGCACCGGCGGCGACGTGGAGGCCAGCCCCGCCATCGCCGAGGATGGCACCATCTACGTCGGTTCCGACGATCACAAGCTGTACGCGCTGGCGCCCGACGGCTCCCTGCGCTGGGCCTTTACCACCGGCGATGACATCCGGGCTTCGGCGGCTCTTTCGCCGACCGGGTTGATCGCGGTGGGGACCTTCGATGCCCAGATGTACGGCATCAAGCCCGACGGCACCCTGGCCTGGACGTTTCGCACCGGCGATCGTATCGTCTCATCCGCGTTGATCGACGCCAAGGGGGCCTTGTTGTTTGGCTCCGAGGACGATCGTATTTACGCACTGGAGGCCGATGGGCGGTTGCGATGGTCGGTGGAGCTTGAAGGCGACATCGACAGCTCACCGGTCCTGGCCGCCGACGGAACCATTTACGTCGGTTCCGACGACAAAAAACTCTATGCTTTGCGCGTGCCCTGACGGCCGGGTGGCGCGCACCCGTTCACGAAAGGTTCCCTTCTTTGTCAGATGATGATTTCGATTCTTCTCCCGCGCCGCGATTGGTGTCCGGCTCCACCCGCCGCCTGAATGGCAGGATCAAGGTTCACCCCGCCGGTTACGGCTTCGTGGTCCCCGACGACAACTCGGAGGACGTGCACGTTTCGGCGCGCAACCGCGGCACCGCCATGGACGGCGACACCGTGGAGGTGGATTCCTGGGTGGGGGTGCGCGGGTTTGAAGGGCGCGTGGTGCAGGTTCTGGCGCGCGGCCGCGCCAAGGTCACGGGGCAGCTCAGCAGTCGTGGCCGTCGCATAGAGTTGCAGCCCGACGATCCGCGCATCACCGGGGTGGTGATCCTGAACGGCGCCGAGAAGGTGGCCTCCTCGCAGATGGGGCAGGCGGTGGTGGCGGAGATAACCCGCTACCCGGAGACGCCGGATGGTCCCATGGAGGCCCGCATCCTGCGGGTGCTGGGCGATCCCGACGATCCGCGTACCGAGGTGGAGAAGGTGCTGGCGGTGGCCGATGTGGAGGACACCTTCCCCGACGAGGTGGACCGCATCGCCGCCGGGTTGCCCACCACTGTGGGCGAGCGCGACCAGCAGGACCGCACCGATCTGCGGCACGTCCCCTTCACCACCATCGACCCCGAGACCGCGCGCGACTTCGACGACGCGGTGGCGATCGAATCGTTGCCGGGCGGGGGCTCACGCCTGTGGGTGGCCGTGGCCGACGTGTCGCACTACGTGCGCGAGGGCTCGCCCATCGACAACGAAGCCCGCAAGCGTGGCTGCAGCCTGTACTTGCCCAACCGCGCCATTCCCATGCTGCCGGAGCCGCTGTCGGCGCACCTGTGCTCGCTGGTCCCGGAGGAGGATCGGCTGGCCATGGTGGCGCGCATCGATCTTGATCAGAACGCCGACGTGGTCGAGACGGATTTTTCGGCGGCGATCATTCATTCACGCGCCCGCCTGGACTATCCCGGCGTGGCGGCAGCGCTGGGCGGCGACGTTCGGGGCAAGCGCCGAAAGTACGAACCTTTCTTGCCGGCCCTGCGCCACATGGACTCGGTGGCGCGCCAGATGCGGGCCAAACGGCTGGAGAGGGGATCTCTGGATTTCGATCTGCCCGAGCCCTTCGTCGAGCTGGACCACGACGATCCCCGGCTGGTACGTGACATCCGCAAGGCCCGTCGCGATCCCGGCGAACGCCAGGCCTATTCGATGATCGAAGAGTTCATGCTGGCGGCCAACGAGGCGGTGGCGGCCAGCTTTCGCGATCGCGGGGAGAATGCCGTGTGGCGCATCCACGATGCACCCGACCCGGGCCGGCTGGAACAGTTTGCGACGCTGGCGGCCCACTATGGCATCACCATCGACGTGGACGAGGCCCGCACCCCGCGCGGACTGCGGCGCGTCCTGGAGAAGTTGCGAGGCCACGTGGCGGAGAAGCCGCTCTCCTTCGCCCTGTTGCGATCGCTGAAGCAGGCCACCTACGACGTGGTCAACGTGGGGCACTTCGGGCTGGCGTCCCGCGACTACCTGCACTTCACCTCCCCCATTCGTCGTTACCCGGACTTGATCGTGCACCGGTTGCTGAAGGTTCGCCTGGCGGGGCTGGGCAAGCCGTCCGGAGGCTGGAAGTCCGCTGCCGCGCAGGAGCCACCGGATCGGACCGAACTGCAGCGCATGGCCTCCGAAGCGTCGTTCGCGGAGCGCTCAAAGATGCAGGCGGAGCGCGAGGTGGTGGACATCTACCGCGCTTATTTCATGCGCGATCGGATCGGGGATGTATTCGACGGTACGATCTCCGGCGTGATGGGCTTCGGCGTGTTCGTGGTGATAGACGAGCCGTTCATCGAAGGGCTGGTCCGGGTGGAGGCCCTGTCCGACGACTACTACATCTTCGACGAAGTGACGGCGCGGCTGGTGGGGCGGCGCAGCGGGCGAACCTTCGCGCTCGGTGACACCGTCAAGGTGGAGGTGCAATCGGTCAGCGTGGTACGCCGAAAGATCGATTTTGCGCTGCACGAGCACCGCGAGCGCCAGCGTCGCCAGGCGGCGCTGCAAAAGGGCGACGGCGAAGG
>JBDSME010000262.1:0-2980 GCA_039916065.1 Polyangia bacterium | reverse complement strand
GTCCTGTTCACCGGCGGCCAGTCCGCTAACGGATAGTGGGCTGGGCGGCCCAGTTGGCCAGCATGTCGATCTGCCAGTCCTCCAGGGCTTCCGCGGGCGGAGGGGGCATGCGCGGCTTCAGTCCACGCGGGCCGCGTACGGCCGGTGGACCCAGTATCTTGAGGACCTGCAGGCCCATCTGCGGGGGATTGGCCAGCGTCGGGTAATTGAAATTGTAGAGGGCCGTAGGCGTGGCCTTGGCCATCCCAGTGGTGAGCGGATCCAAGTTGCCGCCCTCGTAATGACAACGGATGCAGCGAGCCACAATCAAGGGATGAATGTCCTGTTCCCAGGTTGGATTCGTGGGAGCCGCGGGGGAACAGGCGCCCAGCGCGGAGGCGGACGCCAGCAACAAGATTCCTCTGACGATTGGATTTTTCATCATAGGTAATAGTGCAGTTGAATCATGGCCAGGGACCCGGGATCGCCGTCCTTGCTGCCGCCGCCAGACATCTGGTAGCGGCCGAGCAGGAAGACCTCGCAGTGGGCCCAGGGGAACAGGTTGAGCTGCAGGTCGAAAGCGTTGCGCGCCGTCGTCGCCAGGCGCATGTCCTCCTGATAGCGCTCTGCCGCGATTCCGGCCATCAGCCCCTTGATGGGAAAGAAGGTCAGGCCGGCGAAGCTGACGAGCTGGTTGTAGGCCACACCACCGGCAACGTCGTGGCGCTGCAGGTCGAGTTCACCCATCACAAGCATCTTCGCCTGTTCCACCCAGACCTTTCCCACCGCGCCGCCCTGGGACACGCGCTGCTCGGAGTTGACCACCACCCGCGCTTGCAGACCCACCGCCGCCATGGCGGCGAACCGCTTCTCGCCATAAAGCGCGCCACCCTGCCCGCGCACCCCGACGCTCTGGAGCGCCGCCGGGAAACCTTCGGGCGGCTTGGTGAAGGCCGTGGCGTGGACCTCCCAGTCCTCGTCGACATAGCCGCCAGACAGGTTGTAGGTCTCCTCGTACAGATTGAATCCCGTGTAGCGGCGCACGTAGTACACGTGCTCGGCCATGCGCAGGCCGTAGGGGGCATAGAAGCGGCCCAGGCGGGCGTAGGCCCCCGTGGCGCTGGGCTTCCACATCAAATAGTGCTCGCGCGAGATCGGCACCGTCGAGTGGATGAGCGCTCCAGTCTCGCTGGCGCGCGTGGCGCCGCGCACGCCGCCCGCCACGTACAGTGAGATACCGGAATCGCCGAAGGCCGCGCGGCCATAGAGCTCCGCCTGCATGGGGAAGCCGGCGTACTCGGGGCCGCGCGCGCCGCCCACGTCGTTGCGCAAGCCGGCCAGCCTGACGTCGCCGCCCAGCGCCAGCCAGTCGGGCGGAGTCCAGGCGCCGTGAAGGAAGGCGCCGTCGCCACCGCGGCTGATGGTGTCGCCCGATTCGTCCCGTCCCCACGAGGTGAGCAGGCCGTAACCCGCGGGCGAGTAGTGGCACTGCGCGCAGCGCGCGGTTCCCGAACTGAACTGAAACTGCGGATAAGCCTGCGCCGCGCGCGCCGAGAACAACAGCGCCGCCAGGAGGCATCCCAGTGCCAGGGGCAGCAGTAACGAGGGGCGAACGAACCAACGATGATTCTTCGATGAAAATCGCATCAGTTGCCCATCCCGGCGTCGGAGGCGGCAGGAACGACCGCGGGCCGCGTCCCGGGCCCGTCATAGGGGGCGCCGTTGCCAATCCAGGTGGAGATCAGATCAATGTCATCCTGGGGCAAGGGAGAATCGGGCGGCATGCGCCGCGACCCCTGCCCTTTCAACAAAGCCACCAGCGCCGAGTTCGGCACATCACCAGGAAGCACGAAGTACCGTCCCACCAGCTGCGCGTACCCTTCGTTGATCTCGTCGAGCTTGACGCCCGAACGCTGCGACAGGTTCGAGTGACAGTTGGCCGTCGCGCAGCTGGGCTGCACGATCGCCGTGGAGATATACGACCACTTGGCGGGTCGCGTGTCGTTCTGGGTCCCGCAACCGACACCAGCCACGGAGGCCAGAACCAGCAGGAGGGCACCGCGGCCTTTGGTTCGATTCATGGAGCCGGCATTATCTCCGAAGTTCAAAATCTCTCAACTAACACTTGCGACACCCAAGCGGTGCCTTCCGCAGTCGACCCGATGCCAGTCGATTCCACGTCGATCTCCAAAATAAGATCCGTATTTATGAGTTCCACAACACCATTTAATGGGGAGGCTGAAACGGTGATGGAGTTTGCGTCAAAGCCAGCGCCGTCCCCACGCACACCGATGGCGGACCCCTTTGGCGAGAGGGATCGGCCGATAACGCGTCCGTTTGCGCGCAACGCCACTGCCAGCCCGGGGCCAGCGGCGGCGCGCCCGGTCAGCGAAACCGCGGCACTGACACGAAAGCGCCCGGGCCCCAGCGCGAGCTCCGTGTGCGCGGACGCCAGCACCCCCTGTTCGCCGGCGGTGGCCTCGGGCGCCCCGCCCGCGTCCGAGCCCGATGGATTCACGTGCAGCCCCACGCCATCCCAGGTGCCGCGCAACGGTGAGTCGCCGGCCAGCCCTTGACCTGGCGCCGTGGCTCCGCGGCGCCACAGGCAGAGGTGCGTCCGCTCCGGCGCGGGATAGGCGCAAACCGAGACGGCCCAGCGATGACGCGCGCGCAGGCGTTCTCCGACGGCCAGCAGGGCTGCCCATCCCGCGAACAGCACCAGGATCGCGGCCCCCGCGGACACGCCCGGGCGCGGCCAACCGTCCGACCACACGCGCGACCAAACGCGTGACCAAACGCGTGACCACACGCGCGACGACGATGACCGCCGTGGTGGCGCCTGCTTCCACCGACTCTTGCGGGCCATCGCCGCCCTCGCCGCCATCGCCGCCGTCGCCCCCGTCCACGCCGCGTCCACGGCGAACGCCGCGTAGGGAATCAGCAAGGGGACGATGGCCAGGTGGTAGCGGACCTCGGCGAAGAACGCCGCGTAGATCGCCAT
>JBDSME010000261.1:0-3033 GCA_039916065.1 Polyangia bacterium | reverse complement strand
CCCCTCCTTGTCGTGTCACGCCCGGGCGGCGTGTGGGAACTCTTCGTCGAGCCGTGTCGCGGGCCTCCGCGGTGACGGCCCTGACGGCCGTCTGCTGCGCGGCCGCCAGCTGGCTGCTCCCTGGTGGAGCGCGGGCCGCGACCAAGATGTTCCGCCAGGACACTGGTAAGGATTTTCAGGAAGGGGAGGCCATCGGGTCCAGCATCTTGCCAGCGGGCGAGGTGGTGCCTGGGCTGACCACCACCCGGGCCACGCTGGAGGCGGCCTTCGTCTGGTGTGGCGCGGTGAGCCGCGACGGAGCCACTGCCTATTTCGGCACCGGCGATGAGGGCAAGGTGTTCGCGTTGCCCACCGCCGGCGCGACCGCGGCGCGGCGGATCGCCACGCTGGACGCCCCCTGGGTGACCGCGCTGGTGGTGCGCGCGGATGGGAGTCTGGTGGGCGCCACCACGCCCGGGGGCCGTCTGTTCACCATCGACCCGAATGCCACCGGTGGCGATGGCAATCCGAATGCCACCGCTGGCGGTGGCGTGCACACGCTGGCGAATCTGGGGACCGGGCACGTCTGGACGTTGGCGCGGGATGACAAGGCGGGCGTCACTTACGTCGGGACGGGGGCGCCCGGGAAGATCTTTGCCGTCGACGATCGGGGCAAGTCCCGCCAGGTATGGGATTCGCGAGACAAGCACGTGGTGTCTCTGATGCGCGACACCGACGGCACATTGCTGGCGGGCACCTCGGAGGAAGCCATTCTCTACCGTGTCCGTCCCGACGGACGGGCCGAGGCCATCCAGGACTTCGACGCCGAGGAGGTGCGTGCCATCGTGCGCGCGCCTTCGGGCCTGTACGTGGCGGTGAACGATTTCGAAAAACCCTCGGTGTTCGCGCAAGCGGCGGCGGCGGGGTCCACCCCCGCCAAGGGGACCAAGATCGTGCTGGGCACGGGGGGGCCGCCAGCCTCCGCCGGTGCCCTGCCCCGGCCGGGGGCCCGCAAGGCGAAAGCGGCCGTATACCGCCTGGAGACGGACGGTCGTATCGAGCAGGTTTTTGCGCTGCCCGACGGATACCTGACCGCGCTGGCGGTGGCGGATGACGGGGCGGTCCTGGCGGCGGCGGGAACGCAGGGCCACGTGTTCCGCATCGGGCCCGATTCCACCACTTCCTCGCTGGTCATCGACGTGTCGGAACGGCAGGCGCTGACGCTGGTGCGCGCTGGCGGTGGTGCCGTTCTGGTAGGGACCGGAGATGTGGGCGGCGTTTACCGCGCGCAGCCGCCGGTGGGCCACGGCGGCGGACGTTATTTATCGAAGGTGCTGGACGCCGAATGGCCGGCGCGGTGGGGCACCCTGCGCTGGATGGGGGCGCAACTCACCTTCGAGACGCGCTCGGGGAATACGGCGAAACCCGACGGTGCCGGGGCCGGCGACGCCAGCGGCACCAGTCGAACCACCAACTGGAGTGACTGGAAACCCCTGGACAAGGTGCTGACCACGGCCACCGGAGGTGCCGGACATGTGGCCAGCCCCGGGGCGCGCTACCTGCAATACCGGGCTATCCTTTCGGCGGCGGGCAGCCGCATACGGGGAGTGACCACCAGCTATGTTCCCCAGAACCAGAGAGCGCGGATCACCGACCTTGTGGTGGGTGACCGCAGCGGGGTTGGGTCGGCGGCTTCCAGCTTGAGCACAGCCATGCCGGCGGCGACGACGACGACGGCGACCGCGCGTCCCACCCACAGCCCCATCCTGAAGCTGCGCTGGAAAACCGAGAACCCCGACGGGGACGACTTGATCTATCGCCTGTCGTTCAAGCTGGTGAACGAGACCGTGTGGCGGCCGCTCATCAGTTCAAGCGTCGATTCGTTGACGAAACCCGAATACGATTGGAACACCGAAGGGCTGCCTGATGGCGCGTACCTGGTGCGGGTGACCGTGTCGGATGAGCGCAGCCAACCGCGCGACCGGGCCCTGGTGTCCGCCTTCGAATCGGCGCCATTGCTGGTGGACAACGGCAGGCCGGAAGTGCTGGAGCTGGCGGCGGCCTTTCCAGTGGTGAACGGGAGAGCGCGCGACGATGCCAGCCCCATCACCCAGATCGAGTTCGCCATCGACGGCGGGGAGTTCCAGTTGATCTCGCCCAGCGACGGGGTGGCAGATGACCTGTTCGAACCGTTTTCAATCCGATTGCCGGCCTTGGCGCGGGGTCCCCATGCGCTGGCCGTGCGGGTCACGGACAGCGCGGACAACGTGGGGGCGGCACAACTGACGGTGAGGGCCCCCTGACATGACTGATGAGCGGCGACCGGAGAATCCGGGCAATCGGCGCGGCGACGCCGAAGACCTTCCGATGGCCCCCGAGGTGGTGCAGGTGGAGGTCGGGCTGCTGCAAAACTTCTGCGAGCTGCTGATCTGCCCCCAGTCGGGCGAGGCGGCGGTGGTCGATCCGGCGTGGGAGGTGGATCGCCTGTTGCGCGAGGCGAAGGAACGCGGCGTGCGGATCACCAAGGCGCTGATCACCCATGGCCACCACGACCACGTCGAGGGGATCGGCGAGCTGGTCGGACACACCGGGGCGACAATCGTCGTGGGCGAGCGCGAGGCGGAGCGGATGCGCCAGGTCTTGCGCGGCGAGGCCGGCCAGCCCGGTGCGGCCGGTGGTTCGGTGACAATTCAGACCGTCACCGACGGCGAGCTGGTGCCGGTGGGAAAACGCGGCCTGCGCGCTCTGACCACGCCGGGCCATACCGTGGGCGGTACCTGCTATCTGGCCGATGGATACGTGGTCACCGGCGACGTGCTGTTCGTGGGCGGCTGCGGCCGCACCGATTTCCCCGGGGGTGACACCGCGGCCATGTGGAACAGCCTGCAGCGGCTGGCGGGGCTGCCCGAGGAAACGCGCGTCTATCCGGGGCACAACTACGGGTCCACCGCCACCTCCACCATCGGTCGCGAGCTGCTGGAGAACCCCTATCTGCGCTGCGCCACCCTCGAGGAATTCAAGGCCCTCCGGGACCGCAAACGCAAGGCCACGTGA
>JBDSME010000260.1:0-2663 GCA_039916065.1 Polyangia bacterium | reverse complement strand
CTGGCGGGGCCGGGACGTGATCCAGAGGAGGCGGCCACCGCCTGGGAGAAGGCCCTGGAGATCGATCCCGCGCGCGTGATCGCCATGGAGCGGCTGGAGTCGGTGTTGACGGATCTCGATGATCCGGCGCGGCTGGCCCGGGCCATCAGCCGCCATCTGGAGGCGGTGCCGAACAGCGTGGGGCGTCGGATGCGGCTGGCCCGGCTGCTGCGGGGGCCGATGGCGTCACCGGACCGCGCCGCCGATGAATTCCGCGCCATCGTGCAGTATGCGCCGTCGGATCCCGAACCGCGGGCCGAACTGGCGGCGGTGCTGGAGGAGGGTGGGCGGGCGCCCGAATCGATAGCGGAGCATCTGGCGGTGCTGCGGGCCGAGCCACTGCGCCTGGAGTCGTTGCGCGCCTTGCGCCGGCTGTACGAGCGGACCGGTAATCGCGGCCGGGCAGAGGTGGTGGCGGCGATCCTGGTGGCCCTTGGGGTGGCGGAACCAGACGATCAGCGCGGGGTTCGCGAGGCCCGCCGCCGCTGGGTGGAGGAGCCGCGCGGGGTGTTGTCGGCCGGCGATTTTGAAACGCTGGTACGCCACCCTGCCGAGCGGCATCCTGCCACCGCACTGCTGGCATCGCTCACCGAGGTCATTCCGCGGCTGCACCCCGTGAACCTGGAAGATTGGGGCGTCACCCGCACCGATCGCCTGGGGCAGCGTTCCGACGACCCGTTGCGACCTCTGGTACAACGGATCTCGGCGCTGTTTGCCATAGAGGAGACGTTCGAGGTGTATCTGGCGCGTACTGGAGTCGCACAGGTGGAGGCGGAGGCGACGTTCCCGGCGTCCCTGCTGGTGCCCGCATCGTTGATGACTTCGCTGCCGCGACGGGAGGTGGTGCTTCAACTGGCGCGACAGCTCGGGCGCGTGCGCGGCGGAGGGTACCTGGCCGGTCGATTGTCGGCGCGTGAGCTGGGGATCGTACTGGCGTCGTCGTTGCGATCACGTTACCCGGATTACGGGCGGGGTCTGGCGAGCGAGGAAGTCCTGGGAGATATGGCCCAAAAGACGCTGCGCCATCTGCCGCGCCGTCACCGCCGGGCCTTCGAGCAGGCGGTGGTCGGGGTGGCCGAAGCGGGCCCCCTGGACGTCAACCGCTGGCGGCTGGGGATGATGCACACGGCCCACCGGGCTTCGCTGGTGGCCAGCGGCGATGTGCTCGGCTGCCTGGAGTACATCATTCGGGCGGACCGCAGGCTGGCGGCAGCCGCCGCGGTGTCACCGGCGGATCTGATCGAAGCGGCGCGTAGTTTTCCGGAGGTGCTCGAGGCCATCACCTTCGTGCTGAGCGACGAGTACGCATCCCTGCGCGTCCAAGTGACCTGATGAACCTGATGGTGACCTGATGGCGCCGTCTCGAAAGGCCGCGATAGCAAAGCCGCGCCGCTGTTTCTGGGCGGAGAGCGATCCCCTGCTGCAGACGTATCACGACCAGGAATGGGGCGTCCCCGTACACGACGATCGTCACTGGTACGAGAAGCTGGTCCTGGACGGGGCACAGGCGGGGCTGTCCTGGTTGACCATCCTCCGCAAGCGGGAGGGATATCGCGCGGCGTTCCAGGGATTCGATCCCCAGGTGGTGGCCAGGTACACCGACGAAGATGTGGAACGTTTGATGGGCGACGCCGGCATCGTACGCAACCGGGCCAAGATCAAGTCCGCGATCCGCAATGCCCGTGCCTTCCTGGACATCCAGGCCGAGTTCGGAAGCTTCGATGCCTTCATCTGGCGGTTCGTGAAAGGGCGACCGCTGCAGGGCAAGGTGAGGGCGCGGTCAGGGCTGGTGGCGCGGAGTCCGCTGTCCGACGAGATCTCCGCGGCTTTGCAGGCCCGGGGCTTCAACTTCGTCGGCTCGACGATCGTCTACGCCTTCATGCAAGCCGCCGGGTTGATCAACGACCACCTGGTTGACTGTATTCGATATCGCACGGTGGCTCGCCTGCGCTGACGTCAAGTAAAAGGTTTCTAACCGGCGACGCCGCGGTGGTGACGAACCACCAACGCGATCTTCATCTGAAAGTGTCACCGGTTTGCATTCCGGTCATCAGACGGACACATTGATTTCATGGTGCCTCTCGATCCTCCGCGCGCTAGTCAGTCCTTCGTAGAAAAATCGGGCGAGGCATGGGTGCGCATGCAGGACCGCACCGACGCGCTCATCGATCCGCTGGGGCGCGTCGCGATGGAGCGCCTGGGTGTCGCCGCCGGCGAGCGCGTCCTCGACGTGGGGTGCGGGTGTGGGCAGACGCTGCTCCAGCTCGCTGACGTGGTCGGCCCGTCCGGCCAGGTGCTTGGCGTCGACATCTCGCCGCCGATGCTCAGGCGCGCGCGGGAGCGCGTTGCGGGACGGCGCCCGATCGCGCTCGCCCTGGGCGATGCGCAAACGTACCCTTTCACGCCGGGGGCGTTCGACGCCCTGTACTCGCGCTTCGGCGTCATGTTCTTCGACGATGCCCGCGCGGCGTTCCGCAACTTGCGCGCGGCGACGCGGTCGGCCGGCCGGCTCTCGTTCGTCTGCTGGCAGGACCTCGCGAAGAACCCCTGGGCTGCCCGCCCGCTCGAGGCTGTGATGCGCCTGCTGCCGGAGTCGGCGATGCCCGACATGCTGCGTGACGGCC
>JBDSME010000259.1:0-3769 GCA_039916065.1 Polyangia bacterium | reverse complement strand
GCCCTTACCAGGGTGCCGGGGGCGGGTGCGGGGGCGTCGGCGGCGGTGTCGGCGAAGCTCAGGTAGACCTGCCCGTCGATCTCGGGGGCCTGGCCTTCGTGACGTCCCATCAGCAGATATTCGGACTCGTCGGAGGGACCTTCCACCAGCACCTCCAGCTCTCGACCACGCAGCGCCCGCAACTTCTTCTTGGAGATGGCGCGCTGGATGCGCAGCAGCTCCCGGCGCCGGGCGTCGACCTCCTTGGGTGGAATGCGACCGGGCAGGAGCGCCGCCACGGTGCCTTCTTCCTGCGAATAGTTGAAGACGCCGACCCGATCCAGCTCCGACTGGCGCACGAACTCGCAGAGCCGCTGGAAGGCGGCATCCGTCTCACCGGGGTGACCGACGATGAAGGTGGTGCGCAGGGTGACGCCGGGAATCCGGGTACGCACCCGGTCGACCAGATCGTGCACCACGCGCTCCCCGTACCCGCGGCGCATCTTCTTCAGGACGTCGGAGTCGACATGTTGTACGGGCACATCGAGATACTTGGCCACCCGTTCATTGCTGGCGATCACGTCCAGCAGCTCGTCGCCGCAGACCGTGGGATAGGCGTAATGCAACCGCAACCAGCGGATTCCTTCCACCTGAGCAAGGTCCGCCAGCAGCGCCGCCAAAGTCGGGGATTCGGGCAAATCCGTGCCGTAGGTGGTGAGGTCCTGCGCCACCAGACAGATTTCCTTGGTCCCGGCAGCGGCCAGTGACTCCACCTCGCGCCGCACAGAGGCAGGCAGGCGGCTGCGCTGCGGTCCACGCAGCTTGGGGATGATGCAGAACGCGCATGGGCGATCGCAGCCCTCGGCGATCTTCACGTAGGAGGTGTGCCGGGCCATCGACGGCTGGCGCGGTGCCAGATCGTCGTAGAGAAAACGTGGCGTTTCGAGGACGGTGACGCGTTCGGTGCGACCGGCGATGGCGTCGGTGATCAGGCCAACCTCGTCGGTGCCCAGGAAGTGATCCACCTCCGGCATGTCGGTGGACAGCTCCTGGGGATAGCGCTGGGACAGACAACCGGTCACCACCAGGCGGCGACAGCTTCCGTTCTCCTTGTGCCGCGCCATTTCCAGGATGGCGTCGATCGACTCTTGCTTGGCCTCGCCGATGAACCCGCAGGTGTTCACCACGATCACCTCGGCGTCCTCGGGCGCAGCGACGATCTGGTGGCCGGCGCCGGTGGTGTGCCCAAGCATCACCTCGGTGTCGACGCGATTCTTGGGACAGCCGAGAGAGACGAAGTGGACGTTCATGGCGGGGGGGATTTCACGCGAATGGGAATGTGGGAATGTGGGAAGCGGCGGACCACCGGTCAGGCGCCGGGGAAAAGCGGGGTAGTGTAGCGCACGCCCATGGAACGTCGAGGAGCGGGACCCGGGCGATGGCCGGACGAGTCAATGCTCTTCCGTCCCCCGGCACCCGGAGGACCGCTGCCGGCCTTTCAGCGCGCGAGCTCGATCATCCTCTCCATGGCGCGCGCCGCCCCCACGCGCACCTCCTCGGGCACGGTGATGCGCCGTGCGGCGGGCAGGTCACGCAAGGTCTCGTAGACGTTCTCCAGATCGGTGGCCTTCATGTACTGGCACAGGCGGCAGGGCTTGTAGAACTGCTTCTCGGGGTGCTCCAGCTCCAGCCGCACCACCAGGCCACACTCCGTCAGGATCGCCAGCCGCTTCTGGTCGGGGTGGCTCTCGACGTACTTGACCATCTGGGCCGTGGACAGCACCTCGTCGGCGGCGCGCTGCAGCTCTGGCCGCACCTCGCCGTGCACGATCACCACAGCCTGCGGATCCTGGGCCCGGATCCGCGCGATGTCGTCCACCGTCATCTGATGGTGGACGTGACAGGCCCCCTCCCAGGCGAACACGTTGCCCACCAGCCCTTGCGCCTCGCCCTGGCGAATCAAAGGTTCGATGCGCGCCCAGTAACGCTGGGGATCGAACAGGTTGGCCTCGGGCGGGGGCAGGTACATCCGCCGCGTCTTCAGGGCCACCTGATAGGCCAGGTTCTGGTCCGGCACGAACAGGATATCCGGCGTATTCAGGCGTTCGGCGATCCGCGCGGCGTTCGAGCTGGTGCAACAGGAGTCCGACAGCGCCTTCACGTCGGCGTAGGTGTTCACGTACGTCATGGTCGAGAACTGCCGGCCCAGCCGCCGCAGGAACTCCTGGCGCTCCGCCACCTCGTCGGCGTCCACCTCCGCCAGGGAGCAGAGAGCCTGCAGGTTGGGCAGATAGACCGGCCGCTGCGGGGCCAGGGTGTAACAACCCTCGGCCATGAACCGCACGCCGCAGAAGATCACCACCTCGGCGTCGATGTCCCGTGATTTCACCGCCAGCTCGAACGAATCACCCACCACGTCGGCGACGGCCTGCACCTCGGGGACCTGATAGTTGTGGGCGGGGATGAACGCCTTGCGTTCCTTCTTGAGACGCGCGATCTCCTCCCACAAAAAGGCGACCCGATCGGCGCTGGCGGGCGGCACCGCGCCCCCACGCACCAGTCGGTCCAGCGACACGAACGACATGAACCTCATTTACCGCGCCCCCCGGCCCCCGTCACGGACCCCCGGACCGGGCATCCGTACTGGCAGCGGTGGAGCGCGCGGGCATAACGCGAACCGCTCTCGACGGCCGACTTCTGTTACGGTAACGGGCTTGGAACGGCTTTTCGACGCGGAGGTATGGCGCGCGGTGACGGGCGGCGAGATTGGCGAACGCGTGCGCCGCCTCACCCGGGTCACGCCGCTGATTCCCGCCCCCGCGCTGGGGCGCCGGACGGGCGCCGACGTCTGGTTGAAGCTGGAGTGCCTGCAGCGCACCGGATCGTTCAAGGTGCGGGGGGCGGCCGCCCGGCTGGCGGCGATCGTCGACAAGCGCGAACCCGCCGCGGGACGGGCCCGGGTGATCGCCGCGTCCGCTGGAAACCACGGCCTGGGGGTGGCGCTGGCGGCGCAGTCTTTCGGCATCGATGCCACCATCCTGGTATCGGGGCAGACGCCCGAGGTGAAGCGGCTGGGGATCGCGGCGCTGGGCGCCGTGGTCGAGGTGGTGGGCGCGACCTATGACGAGGCGGAGGCCGAGGCCCGCCGCCGCGCCGCCGCCGACCCCGACCTGCTGTTCGTCTCGGCGTTCGATGACGACTACGTCATGGCTGGCAATGGTGGCTTGCTGGCGCGCGAGATGCTGGCGCAGCTTCCCGATGTGGAGGTGGTGGTGGTCCCGGTGGGCGGCGGGGGATTGGCGGGCGGCATCGGCGTCGAGGTGGTCCCGCGCGGCATCCGCATCCTGGGCGTGTCACCCGAGGTGAACTGCGCCATGCGCCGGTCGCTGGACGAGGGGCACGCCTACACCACCTATCACGGCGGCCCCACGCTGGCCGAGGGGCTGGAAGGCGCTGTCAGCGAGCGCACCTTCCGGATGGCGCGCGACTATTTCCCGGACATCGTCCTGGTCAGCGAGATCGCCATCCGCAAGGCCATCGTGTACGCCTACCGGCAGCTCGGCATCCTGTGCGAGGCCTCCGCGGCCCCGGCGATGGCGGCCCTCCTGGAGCAACCCGAGGTCGTTCGCGGCAGGCGGGTGGTGGTGCTGATCACCGGCGGCAATATCGAACCGGATCTGCTCGATCAGTTGCTGGCTGGCACCGTCACCTCTTCTCAGTGAAAGCCCGGCAGGGCGCGCGGTGAAGCCGCAGGGTCGCCACGGCCCCGATCATGGTCAGGACCGTTCGA
>JBDSME010000258.1:0-3622 GCA_039916065.1 Polyangia bacterium | reverse complement strand
CCGCCGGGAATCTAGATCCGCCGCCACGTCGATGCGCCGCTTGTCCACATCCAGGGTGACCATATCGCCGTCCTTCACGAAGGCCACCGGTCCGCCCACGGCGGCCTCGGGCGAGATGTGTCCGCCCATGAATCCATGCGTCGCCCCCGAAAAACGCCCATCGGTCAGCAGGACCACGCTGTCGCCCAGCCCCTGCCCCACCAGCGCCCCCGTGACTCCCAGCATCTCACGCATTCCCGGCCCGCCCTTCGGCCCCTCGTAACGAATGATCACCACGTCGTCGGGCTTGATCTGCCGCGCCTGCACCGCCGCGAAGCACTCCTCCTCCGAGTCGAACACGCGCGCCGGCCCGGTGTGGTGACGGCGGTTGTGGCCCGCGAGCTTGATCACGCACCCCTCGGGAGCCAGCGTCCCTTTCAAGATGGCCAGGCCGCCGGTCGGGCTAAGGGGATTGTTCGCCGCGCGGACCACCTCCTGGCCGGGGGTCTCCTGCGCCAGATCGCCTTCGCCCTTCAGACTGCGGCCGCTGACGGTGGGGCTGTCCTTGAGCAAGCCCATCTCAAACAGGCGCTTGATGATCAGCCGCTGCCCGCCGGCGCGATCCAGATCCGGCGCCACGAAGCGGCCGCCCGGCTTCAGATCGGTGATGATCGGCGTCCGCCCCGAGATCTCATCGAAGGTGTCGATGTCCAGGGCCACGCCCGCCTCGTGCGCGATGGCCAGCAGGTGCAAGACGGCGTTGGTGGAACCCGCGGTTGCCGCCACGCCGGTGATGGCGTTCTCGAACGCTGTTCGCGTGAGGACGGCCGCCGGACGCAAATCGTCGGCGATCAGCTTCATCACCAGCTGCCCACACTGAAAGGCGGCGTCGCCCTTGCGCGGATCCAGCGCCGGGATGTCGTTGAGTCCGATGGGGGACAGGCCCAGCAACGCGATGGCCATGGACATGGTGTTCGCCGTGAACTGACCGCCGCAGGCTCCGGCACCCGGACAGGCGACGTCTTCCAGCTTGCGCAGGTCAGCCGTGGTCATGCGGCCGGCGGCGCACGCGCCCACCGCCTCGAACACCTCCATGATGGTGACGTCCTTGCCCTGGAAACGACCGGGCATGATGGACCCGCCATAGAGCATCAGGCTGGGCACGTTCATCCGGGCCAGCGCCATCACCGTGCCGGGAATGGTCTTGTCACAACCGGAAAGGGCCACCACTCCGTCGGCCAGCGTCCCCAGCACGGCCAGCTCGATCGAGTCGGCGATCACCTCGCGCGACACCAGCGAGGCGCGCATTCCTTCGGTCCCCATGGAGATCCCATCCGACACCACGATGGTGTTGAACTCGACCGGGGTACCACCGGCGGCGCGAATGCCTTCCTTCACCTTCTCGGCCAGGCCCCGCAGGTGCATGTTGCAGGGGGTGGCGTCCGTCCAGGTGTTGGCCACCGCGACCAGGGGCTTTTCCAGGTCGGCATCGGTGAGCCCCGTGGCCTTCAGCATCGCGCGCGCGGGAGCGCGGTTGATGCCCTTCTTTATTGAATCGCTACGCATGGTGGTCAGTTGGTCGGTCAGGATTGCCCAAGGTATCGCGTTTGGCAAGCGCCGCGCCATCGCCGCGCCGCCCCGGGCGGCTCCGTGAGCTGGGACCTCTGATGTCGCGCGGTACCAACGAATGTGGGATTAGGATGCGGTATGCGGCCGATGTCCCAACCCAGGACTGACAGCAACCGCCCGCCGTCGCCCCACCGGCTGGCGTATGGCGTCACACGTTGCCACGTCGCCGCGGTCACATCGGTTCTGGCGGGCGCTCTGCTGGCGTTGCAGGGGTGCAGCGGGTGTTCGTCATCGTCGTCCGCCGCCCGCAATGACGCCTCCCCCGAGACCGGAGCTGGGCGCACGCTGGCGGTCTGCTCGTCGGGAGATTGGTGCTGGGCCAACCCGCTGCCCCAGGGCAATCCCCTGCATGGTCTGTGGAGCAGTGGCCCAGCGACCGTCTGGGCGGTCGGCGATCAAGGCAGCGCCACGCGCTGGAATGGCGCCACCTGGTCCGGCCCCTCGACGGGGGGGATCGGGAATCAACGGGCCGTCTGGGGAAGCGGGTCCAACGACGTCTGGTCGGTGGGGGATGCCGGCAGCATCTTCCACTGGAACGGAACAGTCTGGACCCCGTCACCGAGCGGCACCACGCAGTCTCTGCTGGCCGTGACCGGAAGCGGACCGGACGACGTCTGGGCCGCTGGCGAGAACAACACGATCTTGCACTGGAGCGGCGCCGGCTGGATGCCGGCCGCGCAAAACATCGAACCTGGTTCGTTCGCGCTGAATGCCCTCTGGGAAAGCAGTGCCAATGACTTGTGGGCCGCCGGCGTGGGGGGACGACTGTGGCACTGGCAGGGCACGCGCTGGGGCGCGGTCGACACGCCGGCGGGCCTGGAGAGTTTCAACGCCATGTGGGGAGCGGCAAGCGGCGACGTCTGGGCGGTCGGCGGCAGCGGCGGCAGCTTTCATTATGATGGCACCTCCTGGACGGCGGTCCCGACGGGCGTCAGCCAGCCCCTGTTCGGACTCTGGGGCTCGGGCCCCCAGGACGTATGGGCCGCCGGCGGCGCGGGGACCATCCTGCACTGGAACGGGACCGCCTGGGCCGCCGTCGACAGCGGCACCGATCGGCTACTAACCGCCGTGGCGGTGACCGCGGTGGCCGGCGGCGGCGCGACAGAGGTCTGGGTGGCCGGGGAAGCCGGCGTGCTCTTGCACAGGACTGGTTCTGCCTGGGTGGCGGCCAACGCCGGCGCTACCCAGATTTTTCGCGCCGTGTGGGGCAGCGGCCGCGATGATCTGTGGCTGGTCGGCGAATCGCGCAGCGTGTTCCACTGGAACGGGAATGCCCTGGCCGAGCTCCCCGCCGACTCCATTCGCGGCGTGCCTGGGCCCAGCAGCGGCAGCGCCAATCTGAATGGCGTGTGGGGCAGCGGCGCGGCCGATGTCTGGACGGTCGGCGACGGCGGAAGCCTGGCACACTGGAACGGCAGGACCTGGTCGTGGAAGCCCAGCGGAACCAATCAGCCGCTGTACGGCATCGGCGGGACCGGTGCCAGCGACGTCTGGGCCGTGGGTGCCGAGGGAACGGTGCTGCACTGGAACGGCACCGCCTGGTCGCCGTCGGTGGCCGATACCTCACAGTACCTGCGTGCCGTCTGGGCCATCGCCCCCAACGACGTTTGGGCCGTGGGCGACGTGGGGACCTTGCACGGGGACGGCGGCGCCTGGTCGGTGGTCGCTACCGGTACCTTGCAGGGCTTCAACGCCGTGTGGGGCAGCGGCACCAGCGACGCGTGGGCGGTGGGATACGAGGGGTCAGCCTTCCACTGGAACGGCACCAGCTGGAGCTCCGCCGCCAGCGGCACCACCGAGGGCCTCAATGGTCTGTGGGGGTCGGCCTCGAACAACGTCTGGGCTGTGGGTTTCGGCGGCGCGATCGTTCACTGGGATGGCGCCGCCTGGTCGCCCGTCCCCAGCGGCTCCGGCCAGGGCCTGCTCGCGGTGTGGGGCAGCGGCGCTCACGACGTCTGGGCAGCGGGCAACGCGGGGACGCTGCTCCGCCACTGACGGGCAACCAACGGGCCTA
>JBDSME010000257.1:0-7135 GCA_039916065.1 Polyangia bacterium | reverse complement strand
GCCTCCCCCCCTGGGGAGGCTTTCGGAACCACTGACACGTCTGCCAGCAGCGCTAAGTGAACGGCATTGCTGCTAGCCGAGCTCGACCGGCACCGATCGCATCACGCGAGGTCGAACACCAGCACCTCTCCTTGAGCCACGCCTTCCAGGCGGACCGCCGCCTCCTCCGACAACGCGGCGCCGTCGCCTTCCTTCAGCTCCTTGCCGTTCACGCGGACCCGTCCGCTGGCGACGTGTACCCAGGCGTGGCGGTTCGGCCCCAGCGGCAGCTCCGCTTTCTGCCCTTCATTCAGCAGGGAGGCGTACATCACGGCGTCGGCATTGATCGAGATGCTGCCCTCCCGACCGTCCGGAGAGGCCACCACCCGAACGCGACCCTGCCGCTCCTCGGGTGAGAAGTGTTTCTGTTCATAGCTCGGCTTGATCCCGCGGGCGGCGGGATGAATCCAGATTTGCAGGAAGTGGACGGGCTCGCTCTCGGCCCCGTTCTTCTCGCTGTGGGCGACGCCGCTGCCGGCGCTCATGCGCTGAACGTCGCCCGGCTTTATCACCGAGCCGGTACCCATCGAATCCTTGTGCTCGAGGGCACCCTCGAGCACGTAAGAGATGATCTCCATGTCGCGGTGCGTGTGTGTCCCGAAGCCCTGGGCTGGCGCCACGCGGTCGTCGTTGATCACCCGCAGCGAACGGAACCCCACGAAGCGGGGATCGTGGTAGTCGGCGAACGAAAAGGTGTGATGTGAATCGAGCCAGCCGTGGTCAGCGTGTCCACGGTCCTCCGCGAAACGAATGGTCATCATGTCGGTTTCTCAGCCCCCTGGCTGGTATGAAACACCACCCCCGCTGGCGCAACAGGCAAGGCGCCCCGTGTCGGAATGCCGGTCTGTAACGGCGCGATTGGGATGCCAGGAGACACCACGTCCGAAAACCGCGAGCCCGGGCCGCCCGCACAGAGTACCGTTGCTTCGTTGGACATGCTCGACGATCCCCAGGTCTGCTATCAAGCGTTACGCGCGCGCGACGAGCGCTTCGACGGACGGATGTTCGTGGGGGTCACCTCGACGGGTGTGTACTGTCGTCCCATCTGCCCGGCACGGCCGGCGCGCCTGGAGAACTGTCGTTTCTTTGGCTCGGCGGCGGCGGCCCAGGAAGCGGGATTTCGCCCCTGTCTGCGCTGCCGGCCCGAAACCGCGCCCGATGCTGGCGCCTGGCGTCTGACGTCCAACACCGTGTCGCGCGGGCTGGCGCTGATCGGCGATGGTGAGCTGGACGGTCCCGAGGCCAGCGTGGATATACTGGCGGCGCGCCTGGGACTCGGGGGCCGCCAGCTTCGGCGGCTGTTCCGACAGCATCTGGGCGCCTCACCGCTGGCGGTGGCCCAGACCCGCCGGGTGCTGTTCGCCAAGCAGCTCATCCATGACACGGCGTTGCCTATGGCGGAGATCGCGCTGGCCGCCGGCTTTGGCAGCATCCGGCGCTTCAACGAGAGCTTTCAGAAACTGTACGCGCGCCCACCCAGCGCCCTTCGCCGCAGGTACGTGGTTGCCCTGGGCGCGGGGACGGTCGCAAGCACCGGCGTGACCGTTCGCCTGCGCTACCGGCCGCCCTACGACTGGGCAGCCATGCTGACGCATCTGCGGAGGCGGGCGGTCGAGGGCGTGGAACGGGTGGAGGAGGCGACCTACTGTCGGACGATCGTCCATGAGGGTGAATGCGGGACGGTGCGGGTGGTGCCGCTGCCGGACCTTCACAGCGTCGCGGCCACGGTGCGTTTCCCGAACGTGGGGGCGCTGCCCGCCATCATCGCGCGCCTGCGCCGGCTGTTCGATCTCGGCGCGGACGTGGTCGGGATCGGCGCTCACCTGTCGCGTGACCCCTTGCTGGCGCCGCTCATCGCCGCGCGCCCGGGTTTGCGCGCGCCAGGCGGGTGGGACGGTTTCGAGGTGGGCGTGCGCGCCATCCTGGGCCAGCAGGTGTCCGTGGAGGCGGCGCGCGTGTTGGCTGGCAAGCTGGTTCGCTTGTGTGGTCGTGTCTTGCCGGCGGAAGCGCGGGAAGCGTCCGAAGACCCCGCGGTTTCAAGCGAGCGTGCGCTGAGCATGGCTTTTCCTGGCGCGGCCCAGGTTGCGCGGGCTGATCTGACGTCGTTGCCCATGCCCGGTGCCCGGCGGCGTGCCCTTTTTGCGCTAGCGGAGGCATCTCTCGCCGACCCGCGGCTGTTCCAGCCCCTGGCGACCGTGGAAGAAACCGTGGCCAGGTTGCGGGCCATTCCAGGCGTGGGCGACTGGACCGCGCACTACATTGCGCTCCGCGCCGTACGCGAGCCCGACGCATTCCCGGCAGGCGATGTTGGTTTGTTGCGCGGGGCTTCGGGCAAGAGCAAGAGCAAGAGCAAGAGCAAGAGCGAGAGCAACAGCACCAGGACGAAGGGCAATCGCTGGACCCCCGCTCAACTTCAATCACGGGCCGAGGGCTGGCGGCCCTGGCGCGCCTACGCCGCCCAACATCTCTGGACCGCGGACGCAGCAATCTCTTCGTAGTCGTAGCCTGGAGGATGACCGATATGAACCGCACCTGTCGCCTGTTGCTCGATGAGCTGGACACCCCCATTGGCCGCCTGGCGTTGCTGGCGGACGAAGAAGGACGCCTGCGCGTCCTGGGGTTCATGGACGGCCACGCCCGTATGGAGCGGCAACTTCGCCTTTATGCCGCCGCCGGCGCGCCTCCTGCCGTACCCGCGCTGGTCCCCGCGCACAATCCGGGTGGACTGACGGCGGCTGTCGCCGCCTATTTCGAGGGCGATCTGAAAGCGCTGGATGGACTGCCGGTGGAAGCGGACGGGACGCCTTTTCAAACGGCGGTGTGGGGGGCGCTGCGCGAGATCCCGTACGGCGCCACCTGTTCCTATGGGGAGATCGCCCGCCGTATCGGCAATCCCGCCGCCGTACGGGCGGTAGGGATGGCCAACGGCGCGAACCCCGTGGGCATCGTGGTCCCCTGCCACCGTGTGATCGGCGCCAACGGAACGCTCACGGGTTACGGCGGCGGTATTGAACGCAAGCGCTGGCTGCTGGCCCACGAGCGCGTTCATATCGCCGCGACAGCGGTACCGGAGGCCATCTGCCGCATGCCGGCATCGGCGGCGACGCCTCCCACCGGTCCAGGCTGAAGGTGTTTCGGGCGGGAGGTTCGCTCGCGCGCGAGCGCCATTCCGGAGTATGGTCGAAAACGCGGTCGACGATGCTACGGTGCGTTTTCGCGAACCTTTGCGACCAGCAGGAGACACCTCTGTACCGTGCTGAAATGTCGTGATGTGAATGAACGAGCTGACCGTGACCCTTGGTCAGGTGCGCCCGCGGCGGCGCGGGGCGCGGTGCCTCCGCAGGCGCTGGGGGAACTGACCGCTGCGTTGATAGTGGTACTGGTGGGGCTAGCCGGCTGCGCAGGCATCAAAACCGCGGTCGCACCGGGCGGACCCGACGCGGCAACAAGCGACGTGCCGGTGACCGTCATGCAAGATGGGCCTGCCGTCGAGCAAACAACCCACCGCGAGGTCGGCGTCAGCGGGCGTTGCGGCGATGGTGTCTTGCAGCCGGCGCTTGGCGAGGCCTGCGATGATGGCAACAACAACGCCGGCGACGGCTGCACGGCGAACTGCCTGTCCGTCGAACCCGACTTCAAGTGCCCCGCGCCTGGGACCTCCTGCATTTACCTGGTCAAATGCGGAGATGGCATGCTGGGTGGCAGCGAGACTTGCGACCCACCGCGCGTCGGCGCGGGCTGCTCCGCCACCTGTCAGGTGGAGAAGGGGTTCGTGTGTGCGCGGCCGCCTTCCCCGCCCGATCCGGCCCAGCCGGCCCCGTGTCACCGCACCATCTGCGGAGATGGAACGCGCGAAGGGGCGGAGGTCTGCGACGACACCAATGCCGTGGACGGCGACGGGTGCTCCGCGCGCTGCACTCTGGAACCCGATTGCGCGAGCGGGACCTGCGTCTCCAAATGCGGAGACGCCGTCAAGCTTGATGCCGAGGCCTGCGACGACGGCAACGTCAAGGATGGCGATGGCTGCGCGCACGACTGCACCGTGGAGGCCGGCTTCACCTGCGCCGATTCCACCCTGAGCCCGCCCGATCAGTTGAACTTGCGTACCACCTATCGCGACTTCATCAGCTTCCCCCTGAGCGGCGCCACCCGACATCCCGACTTCGAGAGCTACGGCGGCATGGGCGTCACCCCGATGCTGGTGATGGGCAGGCTGGCCGCCGACGGCAAGCCTGCGATGGACGGGCGATGTGCCACTGTCGGTGTCCCGGCGCAATGCCCGTACGACCGCCAGCTCACCTCGGCGGCCAGCTTCGGCGCCTGGTATCACGACGTTGCTGGCACCAACATCCCCATCGTCGCCGCGCTCCTGCTTCCCCGTTCCGCGGGCGGCGCCTACGTGTTCGACTCCGGCAACAAGGGCTTTTATCCCATCGATGGCCGCGGCTGGACCGCCGCCCCGGCGCGCGAGGCGCCGTCCGCGGCCGACGCAGTCATCAACGATGGGGGCCAGCACAACTTTGGATTCACCACCGAGATTCACTACTTCTTCCAGTACGGGGGCGGCGAATCCCTGGCCTTCAGCGGGGACGATGACGTCTGGATCTTCGTCAACCGACAGCTGGCGCTGGATCTCGGCGGGCTGCACACCCGGATGCAAAGGACCCTGAACCTGGACCAGAGCGCGGCGGCGCTGGGGTTGAAGGTGCAGAGCCTCTACGAGATCGCGCTGTTCCATGCCGAGCGCCACAGCGCCGGCTCGAATTTCCAGTTGACGCTCACCGGGTTCGCGCCGACCACCAGCAGTTGCCATTCGGCGTGTGGCGACGGCAAGCTGGCCTCGACCGAGCAGTGCGATGACGGCAACAACCTGGACGGCGACGGCTGCTCCCACGACTGTCGCCACGAGATCGTGATCCAGTAGCAGCCGACCATTGTGAGAGGAGGTGCGCGCGTTCGGCGCCGACGTCACCGTCGCTCGTGGTGTGGCTGCCCGGAGAGGCGGGTGAATCGCGCGGCCGTCAGCTTCGAGACAAATTTGTCAGTCTGGCTGCCCGCTCAACGAGGGGTTCCCCCGGACTCCGCAAGAAACTCCTGGATCCTGCCCATTTGAAGCGTCGGCCCGCACGCAATGCGGCACAATTGTTGCTATCTCGATGGCGCGGAGGATTCATGCGAACCGACATCCAACCTATTGTTCAACGGCTATTGCAACGGTTGCTTTTGGCCGGAGTGCCCATGCTGATCACGGCCTGCACCGATGATGGAAGCAAGATGATGGCTGACCTCCAGTCTGGCGGGGCAGGGGGAGGCGCCGCAGCAGGCGGTGGGAACGGTGGCCGGAGTGGGAACGGCGGAGGCGGCGGACACCAGGTGTGTGAACCGGTGGGCGTGCTTTGCGGAGGTCCGCCGGTGTGTCCCGGATTTGGCGGAATGGGCGGCGGTCTGCCGCTCACCCTGTCGACGGCTACGGTGGCCTTCGACCCGGACGATCCACGCTGGGTCGACCTTTACCGAGCCTGCGTTTCTTCGGAAGGGGCCGTCGGTTGTGGTCCGAACTGTCGAGGGCTCTGCTCCGCCGTTGTTCAGAGCGTCCCCGGGGTCTCTTTCCAGTCAGCGGGCTACCTGAAATGCGACGTCACGTGCGGCTCGCCGAGCCAGCTTACGGCGTCCTTTACGGGCCAAGTGTGTGGTCGGCGGCCGTCGAAGGGGTTCTGGGGGCGCTGCGTCGATGACGGGGAGACACCGCTCGGCCGATTTCTCGCCAGAGCCGCCGAGCTGGAAGCTGCCTCGGTCCCCGCCTTTCGGCGGGTGGCGGCGGAACTCAGCGCGCACGGCGCCCCGTCAGAGCTGGTGGGCGCGGCACGGTCAGCCATGGCGGACGAAGCTCGTCACTGGCGGCACACCCGTGACCTCGCCCGGCGCCGAGGGGGGCGTCCCTGCCGGCAGACGCAGCCGGTGGTCCCACTTCCTTCCCTGGAGGAGGCCGCTCTCGACAACGTCGTCGAGGGCTGCGTCCGCGAGACTTACGGAGCCATGGTCGCCACGTACCAGGCGGCGACCGCGGCTGACCCCGAGGTCCGTCAGCTGATGACCCACATCGCTCACGACGAGCTGGCCCATGCTGCGCTGGCTTGGCGGATCGATGCCTGGGCTTCAGCGCAGCTGGGACGGGATTTTCAGCGGCGGCGCGGCGAGGCCGGACGCGGGGCTCTGCGGGAACTGATCGGCACCTCGACGCTGGCGGTGGACGCCTGGACCCGTTCCCAGGCAGGACTGCCAACCCCGCACGAAGCCAATGAGCTGTTGGGCAGCGGCTGGACGAACGTCTGGCGTCAGGCGTTCGCTTCGACCTGACGGCAGCACGCCCCACCCCGGAATGTACGCAGCGAGCCAGATCAGAACGTTGCGGAGATTCCGGCGGTGGCGAGCGCCGCCAGTCCGCCGGCGCGGCCGACGGGCCGGGTGGCGATGAGGATGGTGGTGCGGGGGAGGGAGACGAAAGCGTCCAGGTCCAGGACCAAGGCCAGTCGGCTGACCAGGCGGATGCCGAGCCCGCCGGTAAGGCCCGCGACCGCACTTTCCGTTGTTCCCGAGTCATCGGGGAACAATGACGAGACGCCCGTGCCGGAGCTGTGGACGCGTTGGACGCCGGCCGCCACCCCCGCGAATGGTTGCAGGCGGGCGCCGGGGCGGAAGGCGTGCAGGGCTTCCGCCAGCACCACGGTTTGATCCGTTTGCGCCTGACCTTCCACGGCGTACAAGGTGGGCGATGAACCGAATCCCGTGGCGGTGAGGCGGAAGAGATAGCCGCTCGGGAGTCCCCAGGAGATTCTCAAGGCAGGGGCGTATGCCGCCGCGAGGTCCAGGTTGCGCAGGGCGGTAACGCCGGCCGAGATGCCGAACCGTTCGGCGAAATAACTGGGGCGGTCTGCGGTGGCCATGAGCGGGCGCACGTCGCCGGGCGGCGGCGAAACGGGGTCGGGACTCGCGTGATGCTGAACCTTCACCTCAAGCAGGCTGCCGCGGAGGAGTTCCACCGCCTTCACGGCCAGGTCGGCGGCCGCGCCGGGCCCGGAGGTCACCTCCACGCGCC
>JBDSME010000256.1:0-3961 GCA_039916065.1 Polyangia bacterium | reverse complement strand
GATACATGCGCCGCCAGACATAGATGTTGAAGCGGTTCATGGGGGACTCTTCCAGGTGGTAGCTGGTCCCCGCCTTCTGACCTCCCCACAAGAAAGGCTCTTGCATCACCGCCGCCAGCGCCTTGTTATCGGACAGATTGGCGGAGCACTGAGCGCGCGCCACTTCGTCTCCCGCCGCGGCCATGGGGCATGATGCCGTAAGCGTGTCCGCAATCTGCTGGGCCAGCACCTCGTCATCCGCCAGGGACGCCTGCGGGGCCGTTTCGGCGCAACCCCCGCCGACCGCGCCGCAGACCAAGAGCAAACCCGCCGCGCGGGAAACCAGGGCCATCGCTTTGATGTTGTTCACGTCAAAAATCCTTAGTTGAGGAAGAGGTCGGCGACCGAGAGGGCGGAGGCGTCGATGCGGCGCAGGCCGGGGTACTGGACGCCCGCCATGCTGGGTGATGGGGACAGCAGCGTGCATCCCGTCTGTTCCACGGTCAGTTGCAACATATTTCCCGGGGGCAAGGCGCTGGTCAGCCAGGCATCCACGTCCACGCCCGCCTGGACGGACGTCATCGCCGCGTCCGGCTCGTCCATCCCGCCGTTGGCGCTGGGGCGGCTGTACATCACGGTGGCAGCCTTGGGCGGCCACACGCTGACCTTGGCGCCGGTCAGCTGGCAGGTGGCGCTGAGGCTGTGCAGCCGCACCGCCATCAGGCCGCTGGGCACGGTGGCGCTGCCGCCGCCAAGGGCGATCATCCGGGTGACTTCGGCGGGCGCCACGATGAACACGTCAAAGCCGGTCACGGTAGCCTGGTCGGCCACCACGATGGATTCGCGCGCGCTGCTGGCGAACCCGGTGGCCGTTGTGACCAAGGTCAACGTGGAATCAGACGGCACTGTCATCTGATAGGTGCCGTCGGCGGCGGTGGTCGCCTTACCGTCGGTCTCGGCAATCTTCACGGTGGCGCCCTCCACGGGGTTTCCCGCCGCGTCGCTGACCTTTCCAGACAACGTCGCCTCTCCGCGCAGCGGCGTAGGCATGCCCGGCAGATTGGTGCTGGTCACGGGATGTACGTCCTCCCGCCCCTTCGGGTCACCGCACCCCGCCAGCGAGCACAACACCACGAGGGCCATCACCAGCGGACTGCTTGCATTCGAACGCATTGAAGTTTCTCCTTGTCCTGTCTCGATTGAAGTCAACATTTCACCGCGGCAGTTCCGGCGGATCGGCCAGTTCGGAAGGGAGAGGCGCGCCGGTCAGAGTTTTCAAGAACGCCACCAGCTGGCTCTGTTCCTTGTCGCTCAGGTTCAACGGCTTGATACGCGCCGACCGATCGCCGTAAACATTGGCATCGCCGCCTCGGTTGTAATGGGCCACCACGGATTCCAGGGTGGGGAGCGCGCCGTCGTGCATGTACGGCGCGGTCAGGGCCACGTCACGCAAGCTGGGGGTGCGGTAACTGCCCTTGCCCACCGCATCGGGCGACATGTCCATGTACATCTTGCGCGAAAGATCGTTGGGATCGTCGGACCATGAGGAGGTCCGCAGGTAGGGGTGCTTCTGCAACTTGACCAGACCGTCGCGCACGCCCCAGGGCAAGCAATTGTTGGGCGTCACACAATCGCAGGTGCCGCCCTTGGGGCAGTCCAGTTCGGTGGCCACTGCCGCGCCCAGGTCAGGGACGCCCACGTTGTAGAACTTGCTGTCCGAGAGCAACGGGGTGTTGTGGCAATCGGAGCAGCCGGCCTTACCCACGAAGAGCTGGGCACCCTTCTTGGCGTCGGAAGAGATGATGGTCGACTCGTTGGCGCGCCCGGCCCGCACATCCACCATGAACTGGTCGAAGGCGCTGTCGCGGCTGATCAGACGCGACTCGAAGGCGCCGACGGCCTTGGCGAAGTTCACCAGGATGCGCTTGACGGCGACCTGGTCGTCCATGGCCATGCAGTCGAACGCATCACCGAAAGGCTCCGCCGCATCACCGGGCTGGCAACCCGCCTTCTTCCCGGGCTTTCCGTCGAGTACGAAACGCGGGAAGCAGCCGGTGGCGCCGGTGGCATCATCTTTCACTGACCGGCAATTGGAGGGACAGTCAGGGTTCATCAGGCACTGCCCGACCTTTCCCGGCTCCGAGGACAGCGTGGGGATAAGCTGGGCGATGGTCCCCTGCAGCGGCACGGGGTACTCGGTAAAGATGGCGTCGTAGTCCACGCGATAAAAGGAGGCGACGGTCCAGGCAGCGCGGGCACGGTTGCTGCCCATCGATGCCTCGATGGCGCCGATGGGCTGTGCCCACAGCGAATCGATGCGCGCGCCCCACATCAACAGTGGCTGAAAAACCACGTTGATCACGGTCGGCGTGTTGAGGGTAGTCCAGGACGCTCCAATGGAGACGTTTCCCGGTATCTCCGCGGTGTCTGCACCGCCGTTCTTCAGATCATGGCAGCTGGCGCAAGAGATGTTCATGGCCTGCCCCTTGGCGACGCGGCCGAAAGGCATCGGTCGTCCGATCTCGTCGTTTCCTGTGTAGTAGCCGGAGAACCGAGGATCAGAGAAGAACTTCCGGCCCAGTTGCTGGGCCAGGGGACTTCCCGCGTACCTGTTGGAAGTGTCAACCGGGGGCTCCGCTGGCAAGTCCGTCAGCGCCGACAGTTCCGCCGACTCGTGGTCGGTCCAGCCGCAGTTCCCGTTGTCGCAGAACACATTGTCGACGGCCGAGCATCCGCCCACCGTCACCACCACCAGCGCAATTCCGCAGATTGTCTTCATTGCCATGTCGCTCCCGTGTTCGCTCCCTGTTGCGCGCCCATGGCGCTCGCTGTTGAAGGCTTCATCGTGCAGAGGCTTTCGACACATCCCGGTCTGACTGAAGTATGCCGTTGCGACACGTACCACAGCTTACGTTTTCTTTAGTCTTAGTATTGACAACCGCGCGCGGAGGCCGGGTGAGGCAACGCGCTCCGGCTTTAGTCCTGCGTCGATGAATCCGATGGGTGTGCTCCGAATGGTCAAGTCATCGCGGGCGAGGCGGCACACGCCGATCAACTCACAGTTGCGGGGAGAAGAGATGCGAGAGCAAGTGCGCGGGTGGTATCACCACGTTGCCCTGGGGGTTGTGCTGGCGGGCGGCCTCACAATGATGAACGCGGGATCAGTTCGCGCCGCCCCGCCCGACGGAACCACGCCAGGCGCGGCAAGCGCCGGCAGGGTGCCGGCGGCGATTCCTCCGGCCGCTGCTCCCGCTGACAGCGAGGGCGCCTCCGATGACGAGGTCGCCGAGCCCGGATCGATGGATCCGTTCGCACGCATCCGGGATCTGGAAATGCGTCTGGATCAGACCCGCTCGCTGGTGCTGGGGCGGCAGCCGCGGGTCACCGTGGGCGGATACATTGACTTCGGCTTCTTCGTCCCCCAGGGGAACGGTGCGGGGACCATTCGCGATTCGGCAAACACGTACAAGCCGGAGTACGGGGCGCAGTACGGATCATGGGTGTTCCTGGGCGATCTGCTGGCCCCCGCCGTGAACTCACGCGGCGAGGCGGCGGACCTCGGTGATCTCACCGGCGCCCCGAATCGCTTCGACAGCATTCATTCTCGCGGGGCCCCGGGCTTTGTCGCCAACGAGGTGAACATGACCCTGACCTCCGGCCTGGGCGACAACGCCCTGGCCACCGCCAGCGTCAACTTCGTACCGCGCACCGGGTCCAACTTCGGGCTGGGTGACTTCATCGACGTGGACATCGCGCAGCTCGAATGGATGCCCACCAAATCACAGAAGACCTCCTTCTTCGTGGGCAAGTTCGATTCGGTGCTGGGTATTGAATACCGTGACCGCAAGGCCAACAACCGCTTCGGCATCACCCCTTCGCTGATCGCCCGCTACACCACGGGCACCGCCCTGGGCATGAAGATGCGCACCAAGATGGGACCGGATGACATGCTGGTGTTCGCGGCGGCCCTCACCAACGGCTC
>JBDSME010000255.1:0-4289 GCA_039916065.1 Polyangia bacterium | reverse complement strand
GGCGACGTCTACACCATCCCCACGCACTCGATGATCCAGACGCAACCGGCGAGGATGACCCTGGACCTGCTGTCGTCGGGGTATCGGAAGGACTGGGACTCCCGCAAGGAATCGCACATTGAGTACGCGGCCGTGGCGCCGTTGCTACCCAAGGGCAGCTCGCTGTTGATCCATGAACGGATGACCCATTTCGGGCATGGTGCCAGGAGCGTCATCGACATGCCCGGTACCCAGGCCGGCATCTCGTATTTCACTCTGGCCACCCCGCGGCGGGTGTACGAGCTGTTGCGGCAGTTCGGCGTGACCCACATCCTGTGGAGCCGGGGCGTGACCCAGAACTTTCAGACCTCGGGCGATGATCTGGTCTTCTTCGATTTCGTGGAGAAGTACACCATTCATCAAGTCGACGTGGCGGGGTTCGTGCTGGGGGAGATGCCGCCTCAGCCGCCGCCCGACGTGACCGAACCGCGGCTGGTCCGTGTGCAGCTCTGCGGCGCGCCGGCGCGCACCGCCACCCTGCCGCTGGTGGACGTCGCCGTGCGCGGGCAGCCGTTTCAGGAGGGGACCGGGACTGGACCGCCGCCGTTCTATCTGGTGCAAGGAGGGTGCGCGGCCATGCCCCCCGAGATCGCCCCCTTGTACCGCCTGCTTCTGAACCGCGGCGGATACGACCTTTACTCCTTGAAAACGCCCTGACGATAGGGGCCCCCTCTCGACAGGGGCGCCCTTTCCTCCTAAGACTTCGGCCATGGCGAATTCGTTCGGCGCGCGCTCACTGCTCAAGGTCGGGAATACGGAGTACGAGATCTTTCGGCTATCGGCCCTGGCCGCCGCCGGGCTGGATCCCGCGCGCCTGCCCTATAGCTTGCGGGTATTGCTGGAGAACTTGCTGAGGACTGAGGACGGCCGGACGGTGAAGGAGGCCGACATCCGGGCCCTGGCGGGATGGGATCCCAAGGCCACGCCGTCGGTGGAGATCGCCTTCATGCCCGCGCGGGTGCTGCTGCAGGACTTCACCGGCGTCCCCGCGGTGGTCGATCTGGCAGCGATGCGCGACGCCATGAGGCGCATGGGGGGCAATCCGGCCCTGATCAATCCGCTGTTGCCGGCCGAGCTGGTCATCGATCACTCCGTGCAGGTGGACGAAGCTGGTCACGCCAACGCGTTTTCGCTGAACGCCAGCATCGAGTTCGCGCGCAACCGCGAGCGCTACGCCTTCTTGCGCTGGGGTCAGTCGGCGTTCCGGAACTTCGCCGTGGTTCCCCCGGATACCGGCATCGTCCACCAGGTCAACCTGGAGTATCTCGCGCGCGTGGTGTTCACGGGGCCATCGCTGACGGGCCCGTCAGGCCACCCGCAGGCCTATCCGGACTCGGTGGTCGGGACCGATTCGCACACCACCATGGTCAATGGCCTGGGGGTGCTGGGGTGGGGTGTGGGCGGGATCGAGGCGGAGGCAGCCATGCTCGGGCAGGCGTCGTCGATGCTGATCCCACAAGTGGTGGGGTTCAAGCTGCAAGGCAAGCTGCGCGAAGGCTCCACCGCCACGGATCTGGTGCTGACCGTGACCGAGCAGCTTCGCAAGAGGGGCGTCGTCGGAAAATTCGTGGAGTTCTTCGGCCCGGGCATGCGGGCTTTGTCGCTGGCGGATCGCGCCACCATCGCCAACATGGCGCCGGAATACGGCGCCACCTGCGGGTTCTTCCCCGTCGACGCGGAGACCCTGCGCTACATGCGTTTCTCGGGGCGGGGCGACGATCAGATCGCGCTCACCGAGGCCTACTGCCGCGAGCAGGGTCTGTTTCAGACGCCGCAATCGCCCGACGCGGTCTATTCCGAGACCCTGGAGCTGGATCTGGGATCGGTGGAACCGAGCGTGGCTGGACCCAAGCGACCCCAGGATCGCGTCAGCTTGTTCGCCACCAAGCAGTCGTTTCTGCAGGCCCTGCCCTCGCTGGCCAAGGCCAAGAAGAAGCCTGTCGCCGCCCAGCCGGGCGACGTGGTGGCAACAGGGGAAGGGGATGCCGACAGTGATGGCGAGCTGAAGCACGGGTCGGTGGTGATCGCCGCCATCACCAGCTGCACCAACACGTCCAATCCGTCGGTGATGGTGGCGGCCGGCCTGGTGGCGAAGAAGGCGGTGGAGCAGGGCCTGATGGTGAAGCCGTGGGTCAAGGCTTCGCTGGCACCCGGGTCCAAGGTGGTGACCGAGTACCTGCGCGAGGCAAAGTTGACCCCGTACCTGGATCAACTGCGCTTCAACCTGGTGGGATACGGTTGCACCACGTGCATCGGCAATTCCGGCCCGCTGGCACCCGAGATCTCGGCGGCCATCGACCAGAAGGATCTGGTGGTGGCGTCGGTGCTGTCGGGCAATCGCAACTTCGAGGGACGCATCAACCCGGAGGTGCGCGCGAACTACCTGATGTCGCCGCCGCTGGTGGTGGCCTACGCGCTGGCCGGACGCATCGACATCGATCTGGACAAGGAGCCGCTGGGCACGGGCACGGGCGGCAAACCGGTATTCTTGAAGGACGTCTGGCCTAGCAACGCCGAGGTCACGTCTGCCGTGGACGCGGCAGTGAAACCGGCTCACTTCCAGTCGAGCTACGCCGTGGTCTTCGAGGGGGATGAGCGCTGGCGGAAGATGGATGTGCCCCAGGGCGAGACCTTCACCTGGGACCAGAAGTCCACCTATGTGAAGCACCCTCCCTATTTCGACGGGATGCCTCCCGCGCCGCCGACCGTGCAGGACGTGCGGAGTGCGCGGGTGCTGGCCGTGTTGGGGGACAGCGTCACCACCGACCACATCTCGCCCGCCGGGTCGATCAAGAAGGACGGTCCGGCCGGAAAATATTTGGTCGCCCACGGCGTGGACCCCAAGGATTTCAATTCATACGGCGCCCGGCGCGGCAATCACGAGGTGATGGTCCGTGGAACCTTCGCCAACATCCGGCTCAAGAACCTGCTGGCGCCCGGCACGGAGGGGGGCGTCACCCGGCATCTGCCGGACGGCGAGGTGATGTCCATCTTCGAGGCCTCGGAGAAGTACATCGCCGCGGGGATCCCCCTGGTGGTGCTGGCCGGCAAGGAATACGGCAGCGGATCCTCTCGCGACTGGGCCGCCAAGGGCCCGAAGTTGCTGGGGGTGCGCCTGGTGATAGCGGAGAGCTATGAGCGCATCCATCGTTCCAACCTGGTGGGGATGGGCATCGTCCCCTTGCAGTTCCTGGCCGGGGAGAACGTGGAAAAATTGGGGCTGACCGGCGAGGAGCTGTTCGAGACCATCGGCTTGGCCGAGGCCCTGGCGCGGGACTTCGCGGCGGGGCTGCGCATCAAGGTGCGCGCCCACCGGGCCGACAAGACCACGGCGGAGTTCACCACGGTGTTGCGCATCGATACGCCGCAGGAGGTGCTCTACTACCAGCACGGCGGAATCCTGCCCTTCGTGTTGCGGCAGCTCATGCTGTCGCCGCCTGCCTGAAGGTGGTGGTGCCAGGGTGTTCCTGACCAGCAGCACCCACCCGCGCTGGTTCGGGGCGGCTACCCGCGACCTGCAGGCGTTGCTGTCCGATCATCTGCACTGCGAACGGAAGGCGGCGGAAAACGCGCTGGGGCTGGTGCGGCGATATCCGCATCGTGGCGGCTCGGTGGACGCGCTGGGGCGGCTGGCGCACGAGGAGACCAGCCACGTCGTCCAGGTGGCCAGCTTGCTGGCCGACCGCGGCTGGTCACCGCGCGCCGATCTCCCCAACCAGTACGCGCGCGCGCTGCTGGCGCAGGTGCGCGGTCGCGAGCCGGAGCGCCTGATGGACGCGCTGCTGGTGGCGGCGTTCATCGAGGCCCGCTCGCACGAACGCCTGGGCTTACTGGCAGTCGGCTTCGCCGAGGCGGCGGCCGCGGCACCCGCCCGCGAATCAGCGGCGGCGCGAGAGCTGGCCGACTTCTATCGCGCCCTGGCCAACGCCGAGGAGCGCCACGCCCAGATCTTCCTGGACCTGGCCGCGCCCCTGCTCCCCGCCCAGGACATCGCGGAACGCCTGGCGACGCTGGCGGAACGTGAAACCGAGATCCTGGCCGCGCAGCCCCATCTGTCGCGTATTCACTAGTACCGCGCCACAGTGAATCTGATTGGTTGATTTTCTCGGGGACTCCTCACCTGGCCCCACGAAAGTGGGGAGAGCATCTGTCTTGCGTGTCAAGTTGCGATCTCCGGTTTCCAGGATTTTTTTGAGGCGACCATTGCGTTCAGGATGGTCAGGAGCTTGCGCATGCAGGCAACGAGGGCG
>JBDSME010000254.1:0-3061 GCA_039916065.1 Polyangia bacterium | reverse complement strand
CGATGGGCAGACGCGAACGCCGCGCAATTCGCCGCCACTGGTGAATGCGACGTTGCCGCGTCAGGTTCCGTACTTCTTGCACTTCGACGGTCAGTTCTCGACGGCGGCCGAGCTCGCGACCGGCACCATGACCGGCCGCAACTTTGGTTGGTTGCCGGAAGAGAACGCCATGGCGGTCGCCCACATCGGACGCGTCATACGCGAAGACAACGGCAGTGATCCGTTGGCCGCACCCTGCGGCGGCGTCTCTTACACAACTTTGTTGCTCGGGACCGATCCGGCGTTGCCAGTGGCCTGTCGTCTGCCGGCACCGCTTCGCATGGATGTGATCGCCTCCAGTGACAGCGAAGTGGTCCAGGGTGTCGCCAGTCTGCTGGCGGCGTACATGGGCGCGTTGACCTTTGCGGCCGACGACCAGGGCCGCTATGTGGGCTCGCCGTTCGATCGCTTCCTGATCTTGAACGATCTGCCGCGTCAGCCGGAGCCGGGCGAGGCGCCCCTGGTCTACGCGCGTCGGCTGCGTGCGGCACTGGCTGGATTGGTATCGCCGAAGCTGTTGGACAATCCGCAGGCGCTGTCGTTCGCGCACCATGACCAGCGGTTCGCCTTTGGTTCCGAGGAGCTGAGCGGGTTGCGCATTTTCTTGGCCGAGACCGCAGGCGAGCCGAGCAGCGAGGAGTTGGCTCGTGGTGGGATCGGAAACTGCATCGCATGTCATGCACCGCCAGCGTTCACCGATTTCGGCTTTCACAACAACGGGTCGGCGCAATTCGAATATGACCGCATCCACGGCAACGGCGCCTTTGCCGCGCTGACGATTCCCACGCTGGCCGAGAGAGGACTGTCCGCGGAGAAGTACCTTCCGCCATCGGCATTGTATCCGGCGGGCCGCGGACTCTATATGACGCCGCCGACTGCGGAGCGTCCGGGTGAGGTCGACCTGGGACTGTGGAATGTGTTCGCCAACGACGCCGTCCCCACGCCGCAGGAGACTCTCCTGGGCGTGGCTGGCGCCTTCGATGGTGCCCCGCCGCAGGCCACGCTGGGAGACCTGTTGCCCCTGACCATCGCCACATTCAAGACGGCGTCGCTGCGTGACCTCGGCCAGTCGCCGCCCTATTTCCACAATGCGGCGGCGCCCACGCTCCGGGACGCGGTACAACACTACCTGACGGTCAGCGTCGCTGCGCGCGCCGGCACGCTGCGCAACGGCGCGCTGGCGCTGCGCCGGGTGACGCTGGTGGCAAGCGACGTCGCGCCCTTGGTGGCTTTCCTGCGCGCCCTGAACGAAGACTACGAGTAATCTTGGTCGCGGCGGGCGCGGGCACTCGTTCGCGGCCTGAAGCGCCCCTCCCCTTCCCGGTCACCGATGTCGAGCGGCCGGCCGTTGACACCGCCTCGGGGCGACAACACGTTACGAGCGTGTCTATCCGCACGAGACGGTGGTGGCCCGTCAAGGTCAGGGGCGGCTCCCACGCGGCGCTGCGGGCCGCCAACCGCGCACAGCCCTGGGCGGATCGGCTGGCGCGCGTCGGTTACGTTGCCAAAGGCGCTGTGTTCCTGCTGGTGGGAGGACTGGCCGTCGCTGCCGCGGCCGGCGTGGGGGGGCGTGCCACCGACCCTTCTGGGGCCCTGGCGACGGTGGCGCGACCACTGGTCGGCCGGATCGCGCTGGCGGTCATGGCGCTGGGGCTGCTGGCTCACGCGGGATTTCGGGCCGCCCTGGTGGCCGTGGGCGAGCCTTACGCGGATCGCGGACCGGTCCCGCGTTTTCTGCGCCGGATCGCCAACACATTCAGCGCCCTCATGTATTTCGGTCTGGCTGTCACCGCTGGCGCGCTGGCCACGGGGTGGCGCGCGCTGGCGCACACCGACAAGGACGCACAGACCCTGCTGGGACGTTGATTCGCCTCCTCGCCCCCGGGAACAGCGGTCGTCCGATCCCGATCAATGCGGTCGACTTCATGCTGCGACCATGTGCTATCCTGGTGGACGCTCATGGATTTCGAAGAATTCGAGCAACTGGTTTTACGCGTGCTCTTCGAAACCGATGTGCCCATCACGGCCGCCCATACCGCGTATCTGGCTCGGGTTTCGGTTCGCACCGCGGAACGCCACCTGGCCCGCATGGTGGAACAGGGAACCTTGCTGGTGCGGACCGGTGGCGGTAGCAGCGTCACGGGCAACGGCCTCGCGCCCGCCGGAGCGTACGAAGGTGTGGTCGAGTACTACTATCCCGGCCGCAAACCGATCGCGGCCAGTGCAGCCAGCATCGCGGTGGGACCTCCCGCAATCACCATAGGCGACCCCTTCCTCACTTCCTTGCGTGTACGTCCCAACCCGATGACCTCGGTCCTGCTGTCGATGTTGATTCCCGGAGCGGGTCACATCTACTCGGGTCGGGCGGGCAGTGGGATCGCCTGGATGGCAACCACCCTGATGGGATACGCCTGCTGCTTCCTTCCCGGCCTTTTCCTCCACGGCCTCTGCCTGGTCAGCGCCGCCCGCACCACCCGCGCCTGAACCCGGGGCCGCCCCCTCCCTTAGCTCTCCAGGCTTTCTTCCTTGTTTAGCTTGAGTTTTCGCAGCTCCTCCAGCGCCTTCTGAGCTGTCGGCCCGCCGGTCTCCAGGGCCGCCACCGCGTCTCCCAGGAGGCGCACGTCCTCAGCCACCTTGGCGCGCAAGGCCAGGTGCATGTCGCGGAAGGAACCGTAGAACTCTTGCAGTTCGTCGCCCTTGCGCAGCGAGGTGGGGATGGCTCCCAGCCGGTTCTCGCGCACCCGGGCGAAGAACGAGGTGATCTTGAAGAGGGGACCTGCCACCTTGTGCGTGATCAAGATGCCGACCGCGCTGATGGATATCACCAGCACGATTCCGAACCCGATAATACCCCAGAGCACCCACCGGTCGCTCGCGGCGAACTGCCCCTGAAGCTCACCGGCCACAGCCGGATCCGCCATGCCCGACAGCTCGATCACCTTGGAGATGTCGCGGGTGGCCTGGTACATCTTGTACCCAAGGCCCGCCGTGAGAAACACCGCCACGATGACAATCGTCATCG
>JBDSME010000253.1:0-5380 GCA_039916065.1 Polyangia bacterium | reverse complement strand
CAGTGTACAGCACCAGCACGGAGATCGGCTGGTGGTGGCCCGGGCCAGCGATGCCACCAATCTGGATCCCGCGCGTGCTTCCGACATCGAGTCGCTGGAAGTGGCGGAACAGGTGTTCGGCCGCCTGGTGCGCTTCGCCGCCGGGCGCCTGGAGCCGGAGCCCGATCTGGCCACCCAGTGGTCCGTCAGCACCGACGGCACCGTCTGGACCTTCGACCTGCGTCCCAATGTGCGCTTTCACGACGGCACTCCCTTCGATGCCGACGCCGTGGTGTTCTCGTTCGAGCGGCAGATCGTCCCCGACCACAGCGCGCACGAACCGGACTTCGTCTGGGCGCGCAGCTATCAGAACATCAAACAGGTCAAGGCGCTCACTCCGTTGCGCGTGCAGTTCCAGATCGATCGCCCCTACGCCCCGTTCCTGGCCAACCTGGCCATCGGTCCGGCGGCCATCGTCTCGCCCACCGCCGTGAAGAAATGGGGGACGAAGTTCGGCCGCCACCCGGTCGGCACCGGGCCTTACCGGTTCCTGGAATGGATACCGGGCGACCGCATCACCCTGGAGCGTTTCCAGGACTACTGGGATCAGCCCGCCAAGATCCGCTACCTGGTGCTGTTGTTGTTGCCGGACGCCCGACAGCGGATGCAGGCGCTGGAATCCGGCACCGCCGACATCATTCAACAGGTGTCTCCCGATGACATTCCGCTGGTGCGTCTGGATCCAGATCTGCGTCTGGTGTCGGCGCCCGCCGCCCTGGTGGCGTACCTGGCCCTGAACACCCAGCGGCGCCCCCTGGATGATGTGCGCATTCGCCGCGCCATCGCCCACGCCATCCGCCGTGACGCCATCGTTCGCTACGTCTATCAGGGGCTGGCCACCACCGCCGTGGGACCGCTGCCGCCGAACGTCTGGGGGGCGCGCAGCGATCTGGTGTCGTTTGGATACGATCCCGAGCGCGCGCGCACGCTCCTGGCGCAGGCGGGATTCAGCGGCGCCATCAGCCGCCCCCTGAAGCTGTACGTCCCCTCCGTCCCGCGACAATACATGCCCGCGCCCGACCGCGTGGCGTCGGTGATTCGCAACTGCCTGCAAGAGGTGGGGCTGCCCGTGGAGATCGTGACCCGCGAACCCCTGGAGTTGCAGCGCGCGCTGTGGGCCGGCGAGCACGATCTGGCGCTGACCGGTTGGTTCGGTGCCAACGGAGATCCAGACAACTTTTTGTACAACCTGCTCGACGCGGACAACACCACGGGCGCCCATCCCTCGAACATCGCCTATTACGCGAACGCCTGGTTTCACGACATCATCGGGATGGCGCAGCGGATCACCGACCGCACCGAGCGCGAGCGACTCTATTCGCAGGCACAGGCCATCGTGGCCAACGACGCACCCTGGGTTCCCCTGGCCCATCCCATGGTGATGTTCGCCGCCCGCGGCACCATTCGCGGACTGGCGGTCCAGCCCTCGGCCATGGCGCTTTACCGCGCCGTGGAGCACGCGCGATGAACGACGACAGGGCAGCCGCGGGCGCTCCGCCACCGCCGGAGACAGCCCCAGCCGAACAGACGTCTTCCGGCGCTACAGTCCCGGTCGTCCCCCCCGACGCGACGGATCAGTCGAGCGGGGCTCTCTTGCGCGCAGCGGCCGCGGCTCACGCGGCCCGGTTGCGGTCATCGGCCGACTGGCTGTTGCACCGGTCGGGAATGCATTGGCTCACCAGCACATTCCGCTTCACCCCGTCGGCATCAGCCCGGGCGGTTGGCTTTCAGCGGCGACAGGGGTTGCGCTGGCGGCTGTCGCTGTTCCTGATCGTCGCCACGCTGGTGCCGGTCATCGCCGTGGCGGCGGTTTCCATCGCGCTGGTGCTCTCCAGCGCGGAGCAGGGGATCGAGTTCGAAGCCCAGCGGGCGCTGCAGGTGGCGCGCGCATTGCTGCTGCAAGAGGTGCGAGATCGCGCCAACGCCGCCGCCCGGTTGGGCGAGGATGGCCTGTTGCTGGAGGCCCTGGCACACACGCCCGCGGATGTGCGACGTCGCCTGGCCGAGCTGTCCGAACAGCAACCGGCGGCGCTGGTCGAGGTCACCGATCCGGTGGGGCGGGTGCTAGCCCGCTGCGCCGCCGGGACTTGCAACGACGCCTCGATCGCGGAACGCTTCGCGGCCTTCGAGCCCGCGGATCGGTCGCCGGTGGTCCGGCGCGCCCTGGAGTTCGAGCGCAGCATCAGCATCGAGCCGGCGGGCAGCCGCCTGGTGTTGCGCGTGGCCTTGCCGCTGGCCGATGGGGCGTTGCGATTGCTGGGGGCGGCTGTGATGTCGGTCAGCCTGGACGGCCCCGTCGCCGACCGGGTCAAGGCCGAGCTGGGCGCGGCGCGCGAGGTGATCTTCTACCGTGGCGTCACTCCCAGCGCTTCCACCTTCATGGCCGCCACGGGCGAACGCCTGCTGGGACCGCCGTTGCCGCAAGTGGCGGCGCGCTCGCTTTACGATACGGCGTCGCCGGTCGTGGCGCTGGAGATCGGCGGACGGTCCTATTCCGTTGCCTTCGGTCCCATCCAGGACGCCGCCGGCCGGCGGGTAGGCATTCTGGGTGTGGCCCTCGATCGCGAGACGCTGGCCGCGGCGCGCCGCCGCGTCACCTTGACGTTGTCGCTGGGGGCCATCGCCGTGTTGCTGGCGGCGATCGGTCTGGCCGACGTGCTGGCGCGCCGGCTCACCCGCCCGCTGCGCGATCTGCACGCGGCGGCGCTCTCCATCGCGCTCGGGAACCTTGACACCAAGATCGCGGTGAACAGCCGCGACGAGCTCGGCGACGTGGCCGAAGCGTTTCGGGTGATGATCCAGAGCCTGAAGGAAAATCAGGAGGGCCTGGCGGCGCGCGTGCGCGAGCTGGTGACGGTGCATCAGGTTGGCCGCGCCATCAGCTCGGTGGTGGATCTGGATCAGGTGCTGCGCTCGGTGGTGGGCGAGGCCTTGTCCGTGCTCGGCGGAAAAACCGCGGCCATCGCGCTGGCGCTGGAGGGCCCGGAGGTGACGGCAGTAACGGCGGCGTCCGCCGCCAAGGGAAAGCCGCAGCGCAAGTTCACCATCCGGGCCGTGGCGGGCGAGCCGGTGGGACGGCGGCTTGCCGAGATGGCACAACTCATCGCGCTGGGCGGCCGTCCGCACCGCGCCGCCGCTGTGGAGGCGGACCGCGAGCTCTCCGCGGCGGCGGCGGCGGCCGGGCTCAAGGGACCGTTGCTGGCGGCTCCCTTGACGCTGAAGGACCGACTGGCCGGGGTGATCCTGGTGGGGCGCCTCGGTGAGGGGGCGTTCTCCGACGCCGATCTCCGGCTGCTGGTGACGCTGGCCGATCAAACGGCGACTGCCATAGAAAACGCGCGTCTGTACACGGAGGTGCGCGCCTTCTCCGAAAATCTGGAGATGAAGGTGCGCGAGCGCACGGCGGAGCTCGAACGGGCCAAGGCGGAGACCGAGCGCGCGCTGCGCGATCTGCGTACCGCGCAGACGCAGTTAATTCATTCGGAACGCATGGCCGGTTTAGGCCAGCTGGTCGCCGGAATCGCACACGAAGTCAACTCGCCGGCTGCGGCGGTGCAAGGCTCGGTCGATGCGCTGGAGGAGACGGTGAAGCGTCTGGAAGGGGGCGGACGCGAGGTACACCAGCTCGGCCTGGACCCCCAGGCGCTTCACCGCTACTTCACCCTGGTGGCCCGGCTCTTGCCAGGATTCGCCAGCATGGCGATGCCATCGGCGGTGGAAACGCGGGCGCTGGGGCGGCGTGTGCGGGCGGCGTTTGCCGGCGTTCCCGGTGGTGATCTCGGGGCCGCGGCGCTGGCCGAACTCGGACCGGCGGGTGAAGAGCTGGTTGGCGAGCTGAAAGAACTGGCGGGCGGGAAGAATATCGCCCCCTTGTGTGGCTACCTGCGGGAACTGGCGTTCTTGATGAGAGCGTCAATGACCATCAGGACCGCCATTCAATCCATTCGGAGAATCGTGGGCGCTTTGAAACGCTATTCGCGCCTGGATGAAATTCCGATAGAACGCGTGGATGTTCACGCGGGCATCGAAGACACATTGGTTATCCTCGCCCACCAGTTGAAGTCGTCGGACATTGGGATTAATGTCAAACGTGCCTACGGGAAAATTCCTTATATTTCCGCCTATGTAGGTGAGTTGAACCAGGTGTGGACAAACCTCATCCACAACGCAGTTCAAGCCATGGGCGGCGAGGGAGAAATTCTGATCGATACGGCGGTGGACGGTGAGGATGTTCGTATCGCGATTCAAGACGACGGTCCTGGAATACCTGCTGATTCGATGTCACGAATATTCGAGCCATTTTTCACCACGAAGGGCAAGGGCGAAGGGACTGGTCTAGGCTTGAGCATCGCGCACAAGATCGTCGAGAAACATGGCGGGCGGATCAGGGTCGAGAGCGTTCCAGGACGGACCCGCTTCGAGGTTCACTTGCCCATCCAGGGACCGGCCGCGTCGATCCCCGTGGCGCGGTCGCGCGCCGAATCGTCGTCGCCGTTTCGCACCACAGGTTCGGCATCCGCGTCTGATCTGGGGCGCGAGGGTCAAGATTGAGCCTGGGGGAGATTAGCTTGCGCGAGCATATCGTCTGCGTGGACGACGAGGAGGGAATCCTTACCGCGTTGCGCCAACAACTGTCCGCCCGTTTCGGGGGCGAATGTGACATCGCCGTGGCGAAGAACGCCCGCGAGGCGCTCGACCTGATCGATGACCTGCAGCGCGATGGTGAGGAGGTGGCGGTGGTGATCGCCGACCAGATCATGCCCGGCATGAAAGGTGTGGAGTTGCTGGAAGAGGTGCACCGCCGCAGCCCGCGCACGGTGAAGATCCTCCTCACGGGACAGGCGGGGCTGGACGCGGTGGTGTACGCCATCAACCGGGCCGGCCTGGACCAGTACATCCCCAAGCCCTGGGACGAGCCCGACCTGCGGTTGACCATCCAGAATCTGCTGTCGCGCTTTCGCCTGGAGCGCGAGCGAGAAGAGCTGCTGGCCGAGCTGCGGTCGAAGAACGCCGAACTCGCGTCCTTGAATTCTTCGCTGGAAGAAAAGGTCCACGTGCGTACGCGCGAGCTGGAGGGCTTGAACGCGCGCCTGTCAGAGCTGGCCATCACCGACGGATTGACCGGCCTTTACAACCACCGGCACTTCCGCGAGCGGCTGACGCTGGAACTGGAGCGCAGCAACCGCACCGGGCTGCCGCTTTCGGTGCTGATGATCGATGTCGACAGCTTCAAGCTGTACAACGATCGTCACGGTCACCTGGCCGGTGACAATGCCCTGCGCGGGGTGGCCAAGGTGCTGCAGCACGGTCGCCGCGCCAACGACGTGGTGGGGCGCTACGG
>JBDSME010000252.1:0-11280 GCA_039916065.1 Polyangia bacterium | reverse complement strand
TCAACTCCGCAATCCTCTTCGACACCAACAAAGCTCAGCTAAAACCGAAATCCAAGACCGACCTGGCGGAGTTCGCCCAGGTGCTGAAGAAGTACCCGCAGACCGATCTGGTGATCGAGGGCCACACTGACAACACCGGCAAGAAGCCGCGCAATCAGAAGCTGTCAGTCGAGCGGGCCGAGGCGGTGATCGCCTTCCTGGCGACCGATGGGGTCAGCGCCCCGCGCATGACCGGCCGCGGTTACGCCGACGACCGTCCCGTCGCGGACAACACCACCGAGGACGGCCGCAAGCAGAACCGGCGCGTCGAGGTGCAGATCGCCGCCAACGAACAGCTCAAGCAACAGGACGCCGCGGCGGCGAGCCAGCCCGCCCCCGCCAAAGCGCGCTAGCAGGCCTGCTGGGGCCGATGAACCCTCTCCCGTTGCGGGAGAGCATCTGGGTGAGGGCAAGCCTTGCGAGCGGCAATGCCCAAATCTGCGAAAAATGGCGGGCCCCTCACCCTAACCCTCTCCCCTGCGGGGCGAGGGGACCGGAGCGGAGGCTGGCTAGCTCATCGCCAGGGATTGGGAACCCTCCTAGGGTTCCCATTTTAGATCGCGTCGAGCGGAGGCTGGCTTTGCCAGCCGGAGCTCATCGCGGGAGGGATTGGGAACCCTCCTAGGGTTCCCATTTTAGTTAGCGACGTTGAAGGCGCCGATGCCCAGGCGGGTGGCCAGGGCGCGCGCGCTTTCGCCCGCCTTGTTGGCCAGGTCCGGTTTTGCTCCCGCGGCCACCAGGAGCTGGATCATGTCGCCGCGATCCCGCGACGAGAAGACCGCTCGCCACAGGACCGACGAGCCGTCCTCGTCCAGGGCGTTCACGTCGGCCCCTTTCGCGATGAGCAGCCGTGCCATCTCGGGGAGGTCCTCCTGGGCGGCGAAGTGCAGGGCCGTGAACCCCTGATGGTCCCGGGCGTTGAGGGCGGCCCCCCCTTCCAGCAGCAGCCCCACCAGCCCGATGCTTCCGCCCAGCACCGCGGAGGTCAGCGGAGTCCGCCCATCTTCGTCAGGGGCATTGGGATCCGCGCCCGCCGCCAGCAGCTCGCGCACCTTTATGAGATCGCACACGAACGCGGCCTCGGCCAGGGCAGTGTCGGTGGAGGTAGGGGGTTTGGAGACAGGCATGCGCCAGAACATAGCAGCACAACGGGACCCAGAAATGAAAAGCCCGCGGCACCTCTCGGCACCACGAGCTCTCCTCGAACAACAACCTCCGCCGTGCGGAGGCCTGGAACTACTTCTTGTCGGCGGGAGCCTTCTCGGTCTTCTCGGTGGTCTTCTCGGTCTTCTCGGTCTTGGTGCTCTTCTTGTCCTTCTTCTCACCCTCCATCGCGGGGGCCGGATCAGCGGCCTTGGCCACGGTCCAGGAGACGGGGATCAGGACGGCCATGGCAACGAACACAGTGCGAACAAGCTTCATATGATTTCTCCCTTGGTTGTGTAACTTCGGACAGGGTGCGCAGCATAGAGCGCCCCCCCGGGGGAAGGAAGAAAAAAGGCCCCGTTGATTGCGCGCTGCGCCATCCCTGCCCCGCGTTTACAATGGCGTGTGCTCACGGGAAATTCGCCGCGCTCCCGGTTCGCGCTGTTCGGCGCGCTCTATTTCGCGCAGGGGGTACCGTGGGGTTTTTTTACTGTAGCCCTGCAACTGCGGCTGACCAAGCTCGGGCTGAGTCCGGGCGCTCTGGGCGAGGTCATGACCCTGGCCTGGCTGCCCTGGGCCGCCAAGCCGCTGCTGGGTCCGCTCGTCGATCGGGTGACCTTTGGCCGGTGGGGCCGCCGCCGGCCGTTCGTGCTGCTGGCCGAGGCCGGGATGGCTGTTTCCCTGATGTTGCTGGCCACGGCGGATCCTGCGAGCCGCCTGACGCTTTTTTCGGTTTTGGTGTTCCTGCACAATGTGTTCGCGGCCGCCCAAGACGTGGGGGTCGATGCCCTGGCGTTGGACCTGCTGACCCCCGACGAACGGGGGCGGGCCAACGGCATCATGTCCGCCGGCAAGTTCGGCGGCATAATCGTGGGAGGGCAGGGGCTGATCTGGGTCGCCAACCAGTTGGGCTGGCCGGCCGCTTTTGGCGCGGCGGTGGTGCTGCTGCTGCTCCCCGCCACCCTGATCCTCGGCGTGCGGGAGGGGCCTGCCCCCGCGCAGCGCTTGCCGCTTGGACCCTTGCTCTGGCGGTCATTCGCCGTGCGGGTGGTGATCCTGGCGGTGGTGTTCGCGTTCGTTTTCGATCTGAGCGACGGGTTGCTGACGCCCATGATGTTTCCGCTGATGCAGCGCCAGCTTGGGTACTCGGATCAGCAGGTAGCCACGCTTGCGACCCTGGCCGGCCTGATGGGGGTGGTCGGCTCTCTGGTGGGCGGCGCCCTGTCCGATCGGTTGGGTCGCCGGTGGGGTCTGTTGCTGGCCTGCCTGGGCGTGGCGCTGACCGACTTCATCTTCGCCGCCGGCCGCGCCTCGTGGGGGAGCTACGCGTTCGTTCTGGTTCTCGGCCTGGCGGGCGCCATGGCGTCCGGGATGGTGTCCGCGTCGTCCGTTGCCATGTTCATGGACCTCACCAACCGCCGCCTGGGCGCCACCCAGTTTCAAATCTACATGTCCGTGATGAACCTGCGCACCAGCGCCGCCACGTACGGCGGTGGCCACCTGGCCGATCGCACCTCCCCTCAGGCGATGTTCGTGCTGGGCGGGATCGTCGAGCTGGTCCCCCTGGCGCTGCTCCCCCTGCTGGACGCCCGCCGCGCCCAGAAAGCCTTCGCGCAAACGGAGACCACGGCCGCGCCCGCCAACGGTTGACGTTTTTGGCCCCGGCTTACAGGCAGGCCGGAAACTGCCTGCCGGTATCCTGGTTCTCGCGCATCGCCATGCTGGTGAGCTGCACATCCAGGGTGCGGTCAGCGGCGTCGGTCAAATGCAGGGTATCGCCGACGTCTAGCCGCGTACCGAAATGCCAGGCCGCATAGTTGGGCTGATGGACGGCCATTTCTGCACCGCGCGCCACCGACTTGATCGCCAGAATACTGTTCTGGATGAAGACCTCGTTGTCGTTGCCCTTCTTGATCTGTAAGACAACGTTTCCCGTGACCGGGCAGGGCACGAACTTCCAGTTTGTATTCGTGGGATTGCCGACGGAGTAGCCCAGCTGGTCGAAGGCCGCCGTACTCAGGTCGAGATGCCCATTGGGGTTGTTGGCGCAAACGGCGTTCTTGCCGTCGCTGCCGTAGGGACACTCGTCCACGATGGTGGCGACGATAACCTTCCCGTTTTGCCCTGTGAGCTGGACGCAAGCACCACATTGATTTCGCGTGTTGAACTGGTTCTGTCCAGGGAACGCGGCAAAGTACATCGCATTGGCCGGCGCCATCTTGGCGATGTTTTGCACCGTATCGTTCGGCCCGCTCGCCGACCGACCACCCTCCGTGACGTAGTACCCGCAAGCGCTCCGGTATCCCGGGGAATCCGACACGGGGCCCTGTCCGAAATAGTAGTGAGTGAAGGAACCCGAACCGCTGTGGTTGGGAAGGTTGCAAGCGGTGGGGCCGCTGCCGCCGGTGCCCGCCCCTCCGGTGCCCGCCCCACCTGTGCCACGACCCCCGGTCGCAGACGCGCCGCCGCCGCCGGTACCTCCGGTGCCGTCCGTGTTGGACGACCCGCCGGTGGACTGTCCCTCCGCACCGCTTGCGCCGCCCTCTCCCGCCTGCCCTCCGGTCGGCGATGCGGTGCTCCCGCCGGTCGCGACCTGGGCGCCCCCCGTGGGGGTGGCGCCCCCCGTGGGGGTGAATCGTCCGCCGGTGCCGGTAGCGTCGGGAGACGTGGGCGCACAGGACATGAACGTGGTTGCGAGGGCGGCGGGCAGAATGATGGCGACAACAAGCACTAGCCGTCTCATGAGGGTCAGACTCCTGGGTGCCAGAGCGACTCTGGCGATTCCGGTTTGGCCCACCGACCGGCGAGCGCGAGGTCTGGGGTGTTTAGCCACTCTTGCTGGGCTTGGCCAGAACTTTTGCCTCAAAAGAAGGCGCGAAAAGCATTGTGCCGGCCCGATTGTGCCCTGCGCCGCCCATCGCGGGCGTCCCCCGCGAGACCGTTCGCGAGCACGTTTGCAATTCCACCTGGACGTCTGCTTGATCGTCCGGGAGCCGATGGTATGAGCTTGCGCATGGCCACAGAATCATCAGGAGGAGGGAAGGGTGCCGCAGGGGATTTGAGCCTCGGTCAGAAGGCGCCGTCTTTTGCGCTGAAGCGCGAGGATGACAGCACGGTCAAACTGTCTGATTTCAAAGGGCAATGGGTGGTTCTTTACTTCTATCCAAAGGACGACACGCCCGGCTGTACCACTGAAGCGTGCGATTTCACGGCGGGGATCAAGCAGTTCGAGAAGCTGGACGCGATGGTGCTCGGGTGTAGCCCCGACTCGACGGAGAGCCATCGCAAGTTCATCGCGAAGTACAAGCTGAAGATTCCGTTGCTGTCCGACCCGGAGCATTCGGTGCTGGAGGCGTACGGCGCCTGGGGAGAAAAGACGCTGTACGGCAGGAAGAGTGTGGGTGTCATCCGCTCCACGGTGATCATCAATCCGCAAGGCAAGATCGCCCACCGCTGGGCCCGGGTGAAGACGGCCGGCCACGCCGACGCCGTGCGCGAGACCCTGGCCGGCCTTCGAGCCGCTGCGGCATGATCCTTTGGGGCCGGTGGCGCACCGGCCTGCTGCTGGTTCTGCTGGCGACGGCGGCGCGGCTGGGCTGGACCCTGGCCGTTCCCACCATCCCGGTGGGCGACTTCGCCACCTACCGCGAATCGGCGTTGTATCTGGCCGAGTTCGGACATCTGGATCCGGGGTTCGTTTACATGCCGGGCCTGGTGATGTTGCTGGCCCTGCTGCACAGCTGGGGCGGAGACGTGGTGGCGGCGAAGATGCTGGGGGTCGCCTTCGGCGGTCTGGCGGCGGCGCCGGTTTACGTGATCGCGGCACGGCTATTTGTTAACGGTCACATCGGGGAACATGGGCAACCGCCCGGGTCACCGAACCCGGGACCGCGCGCGTCCACGGAGGGGAGTCAGGGGAGGGAAGCCGCCGCGCTGGTGGCGGGGCTCGGCTACGCGCTGTGGCCGGCGGGGATCGCCTTGTCCAGTGTCATCGGTACGGACATCCCCACGGCGGCTCTGATCTTGTTCGCGCTGGCTGTGCTGTGCACCTGGGGGGGCACCCGGCCGATGGCGGCGGCGCTGGCGTTCGGCGCCGGGATGGGACTGGCGGCGTATTTTCGCGCGGTGGCCTTGCCGCTGACGGTGCTTTCGGCCGGCTACTGGTTGGCCATGCGGGCCAGCTGGCGTGCCACGCTGGTGCGCACCGGTCTGGCGGTGGCGATAACGGTGCTGGTGCTGGTGCCGTGGGGATTGCGAAACCTTCGACGGAACGGGCAATTTTATCTCACCGACAGCCATGGCGGCATCACGGCGTTGATGGGAAACGATCCGAACACCGAAGGGACCTATTCGCGTTTGCTGGCCACGACGTTCAAACAGCTGACAGGACGGACCTTCCTGATGGAGCCGCACCGGGTGACGGATCGCGCCGCCTATGCACTGGCCAAGCAATGGATGATGTTCGACCCGGCCTGGACGGCCGGGATGATCGCCCTGCGCACCGAGCGGTTGTTCGCGCCCGAGCGGGGATTGCTCTACTGGCCGGTGTACCGCCCCGGGGTAGTTCCCCCGGCGACCGCGGCCTGGTTCAACCAGCACCGCCCGCTCATCACGGGTTTGGCCGACCTGTTCTACCTGTTGCTGGTGCTGGGCGTGACCGCTGGCGCGGCGTTCGCTGTGGTGGAGCGCCGCTGGACGGTGCTGGTGCCGGTGCCGTTCGCGCTGATGCAAGCAGCGATCTACGCGCTGTTTGTCGCGGAGCCGCGCTACCGCCTCACCACGGAGGTCTTGCTGTTCCCGCTGTTCGGCTTCGGACTGTTCCGGATGATCAGCAGCGCCGTGCGGGTGGTGCTGGATCGAGTGGAGGGCAGGGCTGCTAGCCCCGGGGGAGGATCATCGTCCGCGGAACCTTTGCGGATTGCCCGCGCTGGCCTGGTCGCCAGCGCGGCGGGCGTGCTGCTGCTGGCGGGCGCGGCGTGGGTCGTGGTGCGCGGCGGCCAGGCGTTGCGCACGCGGCACCGCTGGGCGGCGACGGTGTGGACGGTGGATGGCCGATCGCAACTCGCGCTGTGGCGGGCCGGTCCCGGCGGCCGCGGTGCCTCGCCCGTTCGTGGCGCGCCCCCTGGCGCCGCCTTCCGGCTGGACGCGGATCGCCTCGAAGCGCGCGCCGAGATCATCTTGCCTGGTGTCACCGTGGGGGAAGGCAGCATGGCCATCCAGGGGGTCCTTTCGTGGCGCGGACCGGGCGTGGTGGAGCCGAACGCCGAGCTCGCCGTGCAGGGCGTGCTCGCGTCGGGGGCGGCGCCGCGGCTTTCTGGCGTGCTCGCGCATGGCGCCGGCCCTCTTCGGCTCGATGCGCGCCTGTCCCGTACCGCGGGCGGCCCTGGCGGTGAACTGGCCGGTGAGCTGGAAGCGGTGTTGTCGGATGTCGTCCTGACGACCAGAGGGCCATGACGGCCGACGCGTCCAGCGACACCACCACCGGGCGCGCCTCACCACCACGGGTGGCGCTGGCCACCTCGCGCGACTGGCCCGACCTGGCACCAGACGATGCGGTGCTCGCCCCGGCGCTGAGGCGCGTCGGCATCGACAGCGAGATCGCCGTGTGGACTGATCCCACCGTGGCTTGGGAACGGTTCGACCTGATCCTCATCCGGTCGTGCTGGGACTATCACGATGATCTGCCGCGGTGGCTGCGCTGGATCGACGCCCTTCAGCAGCGGGGCCTCGGGTCGCGCCTGTGCAATCCCCCCGAAGTGCTGCGCTGGAATGCGCGCAAGACCTACCTGGCCGACTTGCAGCAGCTTGGCGTTCCCACCATTCCCACGCGGTGGGTGAACGCTGCTGGGCTGGCATCCGAGGAAAGCCTTCGGGCGGCGCTGGTGGCAAGCCCGTGGGAAGAGATGGTGTGCAAACCCGCGGTTTCGGCTGGCGCCATGGGCACTTTTCGCTGCCAGAGATCTCGCCTGATCTCCTCCGCGTCAACCGCTTTTCTGGCGACGTACCCGCACCTGATTCAGCGGGCACCCCTTCTGGTGCAACCGTTCGTGCCGGAGATCGCCAGCAGGGGAGAATGGTCGCTGTTGTTCTTTTCGGGACGGTTCAGCCATGCCGTCCTCAAACGGCCCACGGCCGGCGACTTTCGCGTCCAGGAAAAGCATGGGGGAACCACGATGCGCGCGCGTCCATCGCCCGAGCTGAGGGCCCTCGCGCTGTCGGTGCTGGGGGCCGGCGGGCGCGCCATCGGCGGTAAGGAAGCCGAGCCACTGCCCTATGCCCGCGTGGATCTGGTGGAATCAGCGTCGGGACCACTGCTCGTCGAACTGGAGCTGATCGAACCGGCCCTGTTCCTGACCGCGCCGCCGCCGGCCAAAAACGACGACGACGACAATGGCAACAACGACGATCGGGACGAACCCCGGGCCGCGGACAATCTGGTGGCGGCGATCGTCGATCGACTCAAGCGCTGACCGGTCACGGATGCTCGACGGTGCTGAGGCCGAACGCCTCAAGCATTGCCTCTCCCTCACAACCGGGGGGCGCATGGGGCAGGGGTTCGCCGCGTGCCAGGGGACCGCAGGCGGAGGCGGCCAGGCAGATGAACGTTTGCTCCAGCGGATTGTGATCGTGAACGCGGCTGTGGTGGCGCTTGGTCCCCAGCGACAGCAACGCGCTGAGGGTCTGCGCCAGGATATGCAGCGGCAGATAGAGCGGACCCAGCCAGTCGTGCTGGCGGGTGTGAGCCAGCTCGTGCGCCAGCACCATCTGTCCGAGTCGACCATCGAACATTCCCGGCCGATAGAGCACCACGTGTCCCAGCGTGACCGCGCCCACCCAGTTCAGGCCCAGGCCGGGACGAATGGGGTACAGCCAGGCGTGCGCCGCGGGGCCTCGCACGCGCCGCGGCCGTCCCAAGCTCACCAGCAACCCAGCGAGGTGGCCGATGACGTTGGTGGGCGCGGTCCAGACCAACGCGCAGCAGGCCACGAATCCGCGTCGCCGCCGGCGCGGCGCTGGCAGCCTGACCCGCGCCGCCAGCATCACCGTTGGTCGGTTCGTTTTGGAGATCGCGCACCGTGGGGCGCCGCCGGCAAGCTGCGCCCGCTCGTGGTCCGCAGGGCGTCAACTTCGCGGCGCAAGGCCTCGATTTCTCGCTGCTGCGCCTGGACGGCGGCCGCCAACATGCTGGCATAGCCGTACAGATCGACCATGCCGCGCGCGCTGTCCACGGCCGCGATGTCGGGCTGATCTTCGATGATGAATCCCAGATGTGGACCCGCCCCGAGGGCGGGATCCTTGTAGCGCCAGGTCGCCAGGCGCAGCGCCGCCACGCGACGCGCCTGCTGTTGCACCTCGGCGTCGTCCAGGTAGTGGATGTCGCGTTTCAGGACGCGGTTGGAGCGCGGACAAGGACTGCCGTCGGCGGAAGTCCAGACACCGCTGCGACACAGTCGCGCCCCCTCCGCGCCGCAGGTGTACGTGCACTGCTTGCCTTCGGGAACACAAGGACCACCCAGACGGGGCGTCGCCGCCGGGCAGGCGGCATCGGTGCTGGGCGCTTCGCAATACCAGGCCAGGGTGGCGGGATTGGGCGTACAGCCGAGGGGACCGTTGGGCGCGCACGAAGCGCAAAGACAGTTCAGTCCCTGGTAAGAACAGATGGCCGCATCAGGGCTGCAGGCGTGACCCTGAGCCAGCTCACGAGAGGCGGGACAGCCACCGACGGCCGCTGGCACAGGAACGCAACGCGGTTGCACAAGGGTCCAGCTTCCTGCCGTGCAGGTGGCGCGCGTGCGACATTGCGGGCGCGGATCGGTGCCGTACTCGCACACGAGGCCGTCGCGCGCGCAGGCGCCGGCGACCGGTTGGGTGGCGGGGCAGGGGGCGGCGCCGTTCATTCCTCCGGTGCTGGTGCTGCCACCAGTGCTGGTGCTGCCGCCAGTGCCGTGGCCGCCGGAGCCGGCGGTCGCGCCTCCGCTGTTGCCCCGGCCGCCCGTACCGATGACTCCTCCGGTCGCGCTCACGCCGCCGGTTGCGGTGGCACCGCCGCTTGCCATACCACCTCCCGTCGCGGTGGTACCACCAGCGCCGGTCCTGCCGGCCCGGCCACCACCGTCGTCACCGCCGAATGGTCGTGCCGAGTCGCTACAACTCGCCAGCGCGCAGACCACGAAAACCAGCGCCAGTCGCGTCGCGTGTGCCGTGGTCCTCAGATTCTCGCCGGGTTCATCCCACTGGTCCTGGTACATCTGTGAACCTCCGCCGCGACACACCGCCGCCGCCATCGATTGTCCTCTCGTCTGCGCCAATCCGCAATCCACGCCGCACGCCGCCGCGCGGTCACCGCGGCGGGCCACCCGGAGCCCGCTTGCACCTATCCCGACCTTGATGACATCGCAGCTGGCACCAAGCCCATCGGCTGCAACTGATCTCGTGGCTTGGTTGCGCTAAGGGCCCTGGTACTCCGAGGCGCCACAGTCCAGGCGGGTCATCGGTGACGCGGGGCGCGGATTGCCGTCGATGTCGTCCGGCGGCGAATCGCTGGACATGTTGCCGGCCTTGTTAACGCAGGTGGACTGCCTGGTCAGGCGGTACGGGTTCCTGGTGTTCGTGGTGTCGAACTTGGGATCGTAAACGGTGGCGGCGCCGGGGACCTCGGACGTGTTATCACTGAAGTCGCAGGTGACCACCTGAGCGGTGGTGTTGCCGGCCACCAGCAGCCCCTTCACGGGATAGGTGCCGCCACAGACCAGCCCCGGCCCCTTGTTCCCGTACACGGTGTTGAATCGGAACACGGCGAGCTTGTTGGCCAGGCCGCCCAGGTAAGCACCGCCGTATTCGATGGGGGGGGCGCCCGGACTGTCGATGGTGGCGAGGCCGTTGTTGGCGAACACTGAGTTGGTGATCTGGAATCCCGCGCCGTTGACGAACAGGCCACCCTTGCTGTCAGTGACAAAGCACCGGTTCATCTTCAAGGTGGTGCCGGGGGCGACGTAAATGCCACCGTCGAGCATCCCGGAGATTCGCAGCCCCCGCAGATAGACAGTGCCCGCCGTCAGCGTGACCCCCACGCCGGTCCCCGGCCCGATGGTGGCGTCCTGCTGCCCGATCACGGTCAGCTCAGCTACCGCCGGGGGAGCACCGTAGACCCAGGGCGCCAGGGCGATCACTCCACCACTCGAGCGGACCACGACGATTGACTTCGTCGGTGAGACGGCCGGCATGGCGTTGTTGAGCTGGCAGAAAGGCGTGCTCACCGTGCCAGCGCCATCGCCGGTTTGCAGGCACCCGGCGACCGGTCTCACGTACAACACCTCGGCGGCGGTGGCGCAGTGGCCGTCGGTGTGAAGCATGCATACGCCAGGATCGGCGCCCAACTTGTCCACGCATTGCTGATCGGAGGTGCAGGGCACACACACATTGCTCGGACCACAGGCGGGTTTCGCGGGTGACTTGCAGTCACTGTGCTTGACGCACTCGACGCAGCCGCCATTGTCCATCCGGCACACCGGCGCGCCGACGCGCCCGGCGCAATTGGGGTTCTCCGTACACCGGCTACAAGCATGGTTGCTGTCACAGACCGGGGTCGCCGCCTTGCAGTCGTTGTTCCCGTTGCACATCACGCAGGCACCGCCGCCGGTGGCGCAAAGCGGAGTCATCGGGGTCGCGACGAGGCATTGGGGGCTGGTCTTGCAAGCCGTGCAAGTACCGGTGCTGGTTTCGCAGATCGGCGTGCTCGCCTTGCAGTCTTTGTCCCCGTTGCACATCACGCAGGCACCGCCGCCGGTGGCGCAAAGCGGAGTCAGGGGGTTCGCGGCGACGCATTGGTTGTTGGTCTTGCAAGCCGTGCAAGTACCGGCGCTGGTTTCGCAGATCGGCGTGGTCGCCTTGCAGTCCTTGTCCCCGTTGCACATCACGCAGGCACCGCCGGCGGTGGCGCAAAGTGGAGTCATCGGGGTCGCGGCGCATTCGTCGTTGGCTTTACAAGCCATGCAAGTACCGGTGCTGGTGTTGCAGATCGGAGTGGACCCGGTGCATTTCGGGCACGGGGGGACCTTTTCGGGCGCCATGCCGTCGCCGGGGCCATCGGGAGCG
>JBDSME010000251.1:0-2701 GCA_039916065.1 Polyangia bacterium | reverse complement strand
CTCCGGGCGCGCCAGGACCATGGCCACCCCGACGATCAGCGCGGCCACGGCAGCGCTCCACACCCAGACCCGCCCGCGGGCCGCATCATGCGGCGGCGGAGCTGTGGCCGGAACCACCGTCGGCCCCCCTCCGACGTTCTGATCCCCTGCCAGCAGGCGTTCCAGGTCGCGTTCCACGTCCGCCATCAACGCGTAACGACGGTTGCGGTCCTTCTCCATGGCGCGCATCACCACCGCCTCCACCGCCTCCGGTATCCCCAGTTCCGGTCGCAGCTTCGACGGCGGCAGCGCCGTGTGCGTCAACACTTGCGAGATGATGCCCAGGTAATTGTTGGCGCGAAAAGGCACCTCCCCGGTGAGACACTCATAGAGCATCACCCCCATGGCCCAAACATCGACCCGGTGATCCAGATCCTCATCACCTCGCGCCTGTTCGGGTGACATGTAAAGCGGCGTTCCCAGCAGCAAACCGGTGTGGGTCAGGTGATAGTCGGGCGCATCGTCACCCTGTCCCTGCTTCACCGCCTTGGAAATACCGAAGTCCACCACCTTGACGAAGTCGGCGTCCCCACGGCGTATCAGGTAGACGTTCTCGGGCTTCACGTCGCGGTGGACGATCCCTTTTGCATGGGCGGCGCCAAGCGCGCTGGCCACCTGGCGCGTGATGCGCAGACTGCGTTCGACCGGCAGCGGCGCCTCTCGCATCACCAGTTGCGCCAGCGATTCCCCCTCCAGGAATTCCATGGCCACGAAGGCGCGTCCGTCGTCCGTGGTGCCGAAGTCCGTCACGTCCACGATGTGCTCGTGACCGATGGCGCTGGCCAGTCGCGCCTCCTGCAACAGCCGGGCAACGAAATCCGCCTTGGTGAGGAACTTTTCCAGCAGCACCTTCACGGCGATGCGCTTGCCGATGATGGTGTGCCTCGCCTCGTAAACCGCACCCATCCCCCCTTCCCCGATGCGGCGAATGATCTGGTAGCGGCCTGCCAGCGTCGCCCCGACCAGGGAATCGAAAATCTGAACGGAGGGGGCTTCGGGCAGAGCGGCGGCCGGGATGGAGGTGTCCCCCGGGGGCTCCCTGGGCGCCGACGGCGGAGAAAAGCTGACGGAAGGGGCCCCCTGAGCGGCGGATGCAGCAGTAGCGACGTCATCGCCGCCCGCCGCGTCAGCAACGGCGGCGACCGACAGATCGCGCACGGTCGGCGCGTCGCCGCGCAGCGGCCCTTGTCCCCCGGCCACGGCATCGGCCGGCGCGGGAAGTGGACTGCCGTCCAGCGCGCATACCTCCACGCTATCGGGGTAGGCGATCATACACTGCGGGCAGGAACGCATCGCTGGAGGTCTAATCTAGCCTCAACCCGGCAGCATCCCAAGCTTGACGCGCGTTGGGGCCTCCTGCCAGATTGCGGGCGTGCCCGTCGAAAATAGTCCCAGCAGGTCCACGAAGGTCGGTCCCGGTGACGCCATCAGCGCGGCCATCTTCGACCTGGACGGCACTCTGGCTGACACCATGCCGGTGCATTACCGGGTATGGACCGAAATCGCGGCCCGCTACGGCATCGATTTTCCCGAGGACAAGTTCTATTCGATGGGCGGCATCCCCACGGCCAAGATCGCGGCGATACTGGCCGCGCAACAGGGCCTCACGTTCGATCCGGTGGCGGTGGCCCGCGAGAAAGAGCAGCTGGTCTTGCAGCGCGTGGGCGAGGTGTTGCCCATCGCCGCGGTGGTGGAGATCGCGCGCCGCTGCCGGCAGATCGGCCCCGTCGCCATCGCCTCGGGCGGCAGCCGCGCGATGGTGGAGGGCACCCTGCGTCAGATCGGGCTCTATGACTGGTTCCCGGTGATCGTAACCGCCGAGGACACCGTTCGTCACAAACCCGACCCCGATGTCTTCTTGGAGGCCGCTCGGCGCCTGGGCGTCAGCGCGGACATCTGCACGGTCTATGAAGATACGGAACTGGGCCTCGAAGCGGCCCACCGCGCCGGCATGCGCGGCGTGGATGTCCGTCCCCTGTACGCGCGCACGCGCGTCACCCCCCTCGACGGCAATTGAGATGGGACCCCTGGCAGGGTTCCCAAACCCTCCCACGATGAGTTCCGGCTGGCGAAGCCAGCCTGCGCTCGACGCGATCTGAGATGGGACCCCTGGCAGGGTTCCCAAACCCTCCCACGATGAGCTCGGCTGGCGAAGCCAGCCTGCGCTCGACGCGATCCGCTGGGATCTTGAAGCCTGACGCCTTTTTTCAGCGCACCAGCTCGAAGGCGCGCTCGGCGGCCAGGCTCTCTCGATCGCGTCCCACTGTCAGCACCGCCGCCAGCCTTGCACCTTCGCTGTAGGTGACGCGACAGTCTCGGTCCGCCAGGCTTCCGTCGATGGCGATGCGCAGAGTCTCCGCCGCGCTCTCCGTGTGCCCGACATACGAGAGGGTCACGTCGTAGTGGACGCTCCAGAAGAACGGCACGTCATCGAACTTCCGCCGTTGACCCAACATGTTGGCCGCGGCCACGGCGCCCATCCGTTGCGCGACCACCCAGTGCTCGACGCGGATCCCGGCGCCACCGGCACGTGGGTCGGGAAAGCGTGCCACATCGCCTGCGGCGAAGATGCCGGGAACGCTTGTCTCCAGGTATTCGTTTACCAGCACGCCACGATCCACGGCGATGCCGGCGCGCTCGGCAAGCCCCACCGCCGGCCGCA
>JBDSME010000250.1:0-2613 GCA_039916065.1 Polyangia bacterium | reverse complement strand
TGTGTTGCTCACGGGAGCTCCGCCACCGGCTAACACGAACGCTTTGGTGCTTCGACGCCAGCGTCTCGGCGGCCTGCTGAACTACTATCACCGTCGCGCGGCCTGACCGCGGCGTCGATCGTGTTTTGGGACATGACGGGGTAGGCCTGTCGGCAGTTGTGGCGCGATACACTTGCGAAACGTCGACGCAAATGCGTTCCCAGAGCTGCAACCGCACATGTTGTCCGCATCGCACATGTTGCTGCCGCAGCTCTTCATTGGTCCGTCTCGAGAACCACCCCTTTTTCAAGGCGTAGTTGCCCAAGGACTGGCGCGCCGACGTGACGCCATCCACCAATCGCTGGTTACGGACCACGGCAATAGCGGGTGAGCACGCCGTCGTTCGAGCCGGCCACGATGTCGCCGTTGGGGGCGAACACAGCCGCGCTCGCCGACGAGGACGGGTCAAGCGGTCGTGTGTCGCCCGAGGGGAGGTGAAGGAGCTTGGGTCCCGCGACGATCCAGCTCCCCTCCGGGGAGAAGCTCGGACGCGGGGAGGTCAACTCTGGGAGCTTCTGAATGAGCGCGCCGGTAGCCGTGTCGTACAGGATGGCTGTGCACGGCTTGACGTCACAGCGGGAAACGAGAAGCCGCGTTTCGTCCGGGCTAAACCGGACATCTGGCAGCTCAAGGCTGGACGGAAAATAAGGTGGCGCGGAATTCACGGACTGCGACCAAACCGGCTGCCATGTGGCGGCGGTCGCGTCGAAGCGGAAGAGAGACGGCGTTGACGTCGCCAATGTCCTTTCGTCGCGCGAGAAGGCAGCAGCTTCCTGGCACGCGGAGGGGAACATGGACACGGGCCACGAGGCGCGAAGGCCAGCGTCGGCCAACGAGAACACGTCCATGGTGCCCCCATAGCTCGCACCCGCGGCCCAGTTGCCCATCGGCGAGATGCGCAACTGGGTGCCGAAACAACGGAGAGCCGAGGGAGGAGGCGGGGAAGGCCAGGCCCGCCGTCCATCGACCGCGGAATACAGAGCACGGTTGTCGCCAGCTGCGCTGGCCCACCTGCCGTCCTCGCTGATGTCGCCGATGAAAGCGAAGTCGCCCGCGTAAATCGACCAGAGTGTCACCGACTCCTCCAATCGGGGTGCGATACGAATCCCGAACACCGCCCCGCCGGTGGCCACGGCGAGCACCGAATCCCGCGAGATGGCCAGCGTCGAAAGTGAAAGGCCCTGCTTGTAAGACAGCTGCGGGCCGAGCACGGCCGTGATGCCCAGCGCGGCAACCTCGAAGAGCGCGGCGCGACCGTAGGCGCGCGCGATCACCCGACGGCCGTCCGCCGACAGTGCGAACGGCAACCCGTCGCGAAGTCGGTTGAGGGGCGGGAGCGTGGCCGTTCGCGCGCCGTCGGCGGACTGGAAGACGCCGTTCCCCAGGAGCAACCGATCGCCGGCAGCCGTGAAAATAGGCACAAAGACGCTCCCTTCGCTTTGTGCGATGGCGAGCAGCGTCCGCCCGTCCGTATCCCAAAGCGTCAAAGGCGTCGAAGTCGTGGGAAATGGGGACGCGACGCGATCGCCCGCGGGGGACAGCAGCACGCCGTCGAGCTGGGTTTCGAGCTTGACCCGGCTGGTCTCGTTTCCACCGAAGTTGCGGGTGACGATATCGACCAGTTCGTCTGGGCGAGCTTCAAGCGTGACGAGCGACACACCGCGGATAGCGGCCTGCGCCGCGGACCCGGGGAGCATGGCGACGAAGCCGCCATCGGCCGTGCGCCAGATGCAGGAGGGGCCACCCCCATGCGCCAAAAAATAATCACCGCCCACCGAAAAGCCGTACGTGTGTCCGCAGCCCATGCCCTCTGGAACGTTGAATTGGAAGCGCGCCGTCGTGGAGCCCACCGACTGAAGCACGATGGTTGGTCCCGTCACCACGCCAGTCAGGGTTGTGCCGTCCGGTGCGACAAGCAGGAAACCAGCGGTCCCATCCAGTCCAGGCCGTCGTGCCCCGTTGGGGGCGTAGCCACGGATCGTTCCGTCCTCACTCCGCACCACCATGGTTCCGTCCGCGGCGAACACGCCTGCCGAATCAATGGGGGCGGGCGAGAGCTGGCCGCACGGAGACCAGGCCCAGCGGCGCGAGACCTCTGGGTCGACGGGCGGGACGGTGCTGGGCGGAGCGGCGTCTGAGCTCGGGGTCACTGCGTCGAGGGCCGTACTTGGCGCTGCTTCGTCACCATCGGGCGCTGCGGCATCGGCTGCGGCATCGGCTCCGGTCGTGGTCCCAGGCGTTTGCGGATGGCGGCCGCCACAACCAACGGTCAGCGCGAGGATGGTCGTCGTCAGCGAACGGCTTCCTGTGAACATGCGCGGTATTCTCGGGTGAAGTTGTGGGCTTATCAATCGCCATTGCAATCAAAATGCAGGTCCGGCCAACATTTGACCTCCGCGTTGGCGTGCGATGCCGATCATGGCGCGTGGGCTATCGCGGAATCGACGTGCCGAAAGGGCCGGTTTTGGGAACGCGATTTGCTTGTCGACATGCCATGTTGTGCCGACCGACCGCCCGACGAAACACACTAAAGGCGATGGGCTGTTTGGTCCGGTGGCCGCAACTGAAAGCACA
>JBDSME010000249.1:0-15792 GCA_039916065.1 Polyangia bacterium | reverse complement strand
TGCCCAGCGTGCGCGTGACCTCTGGAAATGGTCCCGCCTGCGCGTCCAGAATGATCACCGGCCCCTCGTCGCGCAACAGGGCGGCGACCAGGGGGTCGCCCTCCCTGGGAATCGTCGGCACCAGTTCGCGAATCGCCGGGGACCGCGGACCAGCCGCCGCGATCAGAGTCAGCCCCGCGTCGGGGCTGCCGTCCTCGCAGACATACAACCACGCGTTGGTCAGCCCGAAGCGCGTGAAGACTTCGTCTCGCATCTCTTCGATCAGGGCCTCGTACGAATCGACTCGTCGAAGCCGCCGCGAGAGTGAATCCAGCGGGTTGGCTCCGACCCTCATTCCGTATTCGCCTTCTGACAACGGATTGCATCCTATCAGCGATGGTGAACGGAGCCTGGAGATTCAACGCCTCCGCTAGGGGTCGCGACCGAAGGTCGCGAGGTGGGGGAGGCAGGGCGTGCGGGTCCCCGTATGCAGCCTGCCCGTTTACGGGGACAGGCTGCTAGTCCCCGGGAAAGGTGATTTCTTGCATATCTCGCCGGTCCTCTTCGTCCCTGACTTCGTTGCTCCTCAGTTAAATACGTCGAGTATTCGCCCTCGTCGCGCCTCGCCAGGAACAAAGATGCCTCGCCGACATATGCCAGCCTTCACCTTTCCAGGGGACTAGCGCGCAAATAGCCGCTGTATTCGGCCTTTGTCACCCTTGGTGCCGGGCGGGGACTGGCTGGCGGCTGCCCCGGCAGGCCCCTTGCTGGGTGTCCCTTCCTTACGGAGCACCGCGTTCACCTCTTGATCGCCGGTCTCTTCAATCCGGACGTGCTTTGTTCCCAATTCGTATCCGGGCAAGCTGAAGGTCAGCGCATACCGCTGTCCCACCTTCAGTCTCACATTAACCGGCGTCACGCCCAATATGCGTTTGGTCGTGGCCACCTGCGCACCAGGTGGCGTACTCATCAGGCTGACAATCATCTTGGTGGGAACGTTTGGACCTGCGTCGACAGAATCATCGGGGGCGACGGCAGTGCCGGCAGGGCTCCGAGATCCGTCTCCTGCCAATCCAGAAGAGCCAGCAGGGGGCGCCACCGCCGTCGGGCTTTGGGCTAGTTTGACTGGAGGAGGCGCGATTCCAGGCGCGGTTCCAGGCACGATTCCGGGATCGGTCGTTACAGCCGTTCCCGAGCCGCTTGCCGGCGGCGCTGCAGGGGGGACGACAATCGATCCCGACACCGGGTTGGTCCCCGGTTTCAGGAGCGGATTGTCGGCGGCTTTCGTACCAGGCGCGGGCCCATCGGCGCCGCACGCGCGCACCAGCACCACCACCAAGAGTGCCGCGGTGGCCGCACCCGACCCAAGTAACCAAGAGCGCTTCGACCGCGGTCGCGTGATACGAGCGGTATCGAGACCTTCGGCGGGCGCGGCGACGGTCCCGCCGGATGGCACCGACGTTTGCGCCCGCGTCACCGGAGGTTGTGGAACCTGAGTGCCGACCGGCGGCAGAGGTGTGGTCTGCGCGCGGTGCGCGCCTGCCTTCGCCACCCGCGAAGCCTTACGGCGAGATCCGCGGCGAGCGGCGGCCCCATCTTTGGGCCTGCCCTTATCGCCGGCGGTCGCGTTCGACGCGGTGGCGGTGGCGGAACCCGATCCACCCTTCGGAGTCGTAGAAGGCCCACTCTCCGGCCCCCCCCCCAGTCGGACGACCGGCACCCCTGGGTCCGTGGGCGGTCTCTTCCCCACCGCCATGGCCGCGGCCGGCGGGGGAGGTCGAATTCTTCCGCTGTCGGTCAAGCGCAGCGGCCCACTCGGCGCTCCCTGCGAAAGGTTGCCGGCCAAGGGGGGGGACGGAACGGCAGGCGAGGGCGTCGTCGTCCCCACACCCTTCAATTCCAAGGTTTCGCCTTCCGCCGGAGCATCTTCCGTGCGTTCGACCAGCGGCTGACGCGTCAGCGGCAAGACGTTGTCTTGCGTCGAGAGATCTTGCAGCCAGCGCTTCAATTCGGTCTGCCCGACGGCGCGGAAGCCCGTGCGCATGACCTGCTCGACGTCAATCAACATTTCCTCGGCGCGCTGGTATCGCGCATCGGGGTCTTTGGCCAGTGCGCGTTTGATCACCCGATAAATCTCGGGGTTCAAGGCGGGTACTACGTTTTCGGGCGGTTCGAACTCACCATTTTGCACCAGCAGTAGGACTTCGAGATCGGTTGGCGCGTCGAATGGATACCGATGGCAGACCATCACGTACAACATCGTTCCGACCGAAAACAGATCAGAGCGCGAGTCGAGCGCGCCGCCCGACGCCTGCTCCGGCGCCATATAGGCGATCTTGCCCTTGATGATGTTGCCGATACTGCTCTCGCGCCGGCTATGAGTCTTGGCGATGCCGAAGTCGGTCAGCTTCACCTCGCCCTGCTCGCTCAGCAGAACGTTGTGCGGGCTGATGTCGCGGTGGACGATTCCAATTGGCTTGTCGTTCGCGCCAACTTTCGCGTGGGCATAGGCCAAGGCGCGGCAAACCTCAGCCGTGATGTACAGAGCCAACGCAGGCGAGATGGTGGCGTTTAGCGCGCGCGATCGCCGCAAGACGGAATCCAAATTCCACCCATCCACCAGCTCCAACGCCAACACGTACTGGCCATCGGCTTCGCCCAAGTCGAGCACCTGGACGATGTTGCTGTGGTTCAAGCTCATCGCTACGTGGGCCTCGTCGATGAGCATGTTCCTGAACTGCGGATCGGAGTAGAGGGCCGGAAAGATTCGCTTCAACACCACAGACTTTTCGAATCCGTGGGCACCTCGTTGGATGGCCAGGAAGATCTCCGCAGTGCCTCCATCAGCGATCTTGCGACGAACGGTGTATCGAGCCTGAAGGGTCATGGGCGGTGTCCGCTTGCAACCTGTGTATACGACGGGCACGCGCCACTCCAAAAGGGAATCGCCGCCCGGTGTATCCGATTACCGCCCCGGCCGGGCCGCCGCCCGGAGCAAGCCATCCCTCCAGGGTGTTGAGTCCCCGTGTTATGCGTCGCAGCGTTGAGCGCCCCCGTTCGATGCCTACGAGCAGGGGCAGATCGAAACTCCAGCTCCTCCTACTGCCAGATGATATCCGCGGGGGCGTACATGCAGACGGTGCCGTCGGCTCCGGAGCCGTTCTTTGGTGGCTCGTCGCCGGTGTCGTTGCCGGTGTAACGCTGACAGACGGTAATCGCGTTCACCGCCGCCTTGATGGTGACGTTCCTGAACAGCGCCGTGTCGTGGTAGTTCGAGTTCACACCAGCGACGACCGAACTGGAGCGGGGGGTGAGCATGACGTTGTCAATCTGCGCGTGCCGGGTGTACTGCGTGCCGCAGTTGCCGCACGAGCGATACAGCTTGCCAAAGTCCTGCGCACAGAAGTTCTTGATGATCATGGTGCCAGGGCCGTTGTGCTGGAACACCTTGTCCGCGGCATGTGCCGCCCCGCCACCGTCGATGGTCATCACCTGGGTGGCGGACGAACCCTTCAACGTCGCGGCGTCCTCGCCCACGTCTTCCCACCAGACATTGATCAGCGTGCAAGTGCCGGCGCAGTGGACGCCGTCGGCGGCGGGATTGCCCAGGATGACGTTCTTCAGGGTGGCCCCGTTGGCCAGGTTGAACAGCGGCCCCTGATCTTCGGTCTGGCCCGCGGTGCCGAGCGGTCCGCTGCCCACGAAGCGCTGCATCCCTCCGTCGAAGGTGTTGCTGACGGGCTTGGTCGCGGTCAAGGGCTGATCGGTGCCCACCGGAGTCGGCCAGGTGCACAAGCTGGAGACGGACGTGCCGCCCCCGCCGGAGGTGCCACCCCCCGCGGCGGCACCCCCGCTGCCCGGGGAGGTTCCACCGCTGGACGAACCTCCCGAACCGGGTCGGCCTCCCGTCGCGGCGGCACCAGCCTCACCGCCGTGGCCGCCGCTACGGGCTGGGCTGCCACCGCTGGCGGTGATTTGTCCACCAGTTCCCCGTCCCCCGGTGCCCGCCGCATCGGCGCCGCCCGTTCCCGGTGCGGCCGCGCCGCCGGTACCGCCGGGTGCGCCCCCGCTGTTGAGGGATGCACCACCGGCGAAGCCGGCGTCATTCTTTCCGGCACCTGGATCGCTTCCACAGCCAGCCGACAGTCCGACCAGCGTCGTTGCGCACAGAAAGACGGCCACCCGCCAGCGCTCGATGCCGGCGCGCGGTTGAGGAGAGGAGGATGAAGCGATTTTTTCAGGAAGGGGGCGGCAGAAACAACGCATGCGACCTCGTTGGGGTTGCAGAAGGACCGGAGGCGGAGGGATCCGGGGAGGGGGCGATCATGAGAGGCGCGGTTGCGTCGGGACGGCTCATAAGATTGAGCTGGCCAGTTGCGGGCGTCGGGCGGCCGTCATTTCGCGTTACGCGGTGTCCAGCCTTTGTCACTCTTGGTTGCCCGGCGGGGACTGGCTGGCGGCCGCCCCGACCGGCCCCTTGCGGGTGTACCCTACTTATGGAGCACCGCGGCGAAGCGTCCCGCCGGCGTGTGGAGCCCCCATGCTATCGTCGCTGCGTTGATCGCCACCGTTCGCTCGCTTCGGGTGTCCGCACCTGGGGGGCCTGCCGGCTGGACGGCGGTACCCTGCCTTACGCTTTTGGCTGGCGTTTTCGTCGGTGGCTTGGGCTGCGCGCCCTCGCTCGCCACCATGCAGCCGGCTCACGTGGCACCGGTCGGTCATCTGCAGGCGACGGTCGGCGTGGAAGTCGGCGTCCCCTCCGGGACGCTCGCCAAAATCGTGGATACGGGACAGACGCTGGCAGACCAGGCTCGAACCCGCAGCCTGAGTGACGCCGAGATCTCCCAGTTGTTCGATACAGGGGTGGCCGTACTCGCCAGCCCGCCGTCCGTGGGACAGCATTTTGCGCTGGCATACACGGCGTTCGACCGCACCGAGGTTCAGCTGCGGTACAGCGGTGGAGGCTGGCGCCTCGGCATGCGCTATCAGCTCTGGCGTCACGAGGAGAGTCCATGCGACCTCGTGGTAGGTCTGGGTGTCGGACGTGCCACGACTTCCATACCAATCAGCGACGTGGTGTCGTTCATTGAAGCGCACGATTTCGAGCGCTGGACTTTCGATCTGCCTCTGCTCGTCGGCACGTCGCGAAGTTGGTTCCGCGTTTGGGCCGGCCCCCGATTCCTGTACACGCGTTTCGAGGCCGGTTTGTCCATTTCGCTGCCCATGAATTCCGCCGCTTACGGTGCCCTGAACGGGCACGCGCGATACCTGGGTGGACAAGGAGGAATCGCGTTCGGTTATCGATACGTATTTCTGGGGGTAGAGCTGACGATTGCCGAAATTTTTGGCTCTGCGACGATGAGGACCAACCTTGCGACAGTGCCCCGTTCGACCAATATCGAAGGGATGGTCGTCTATCCCGCCATTGCCCTGATGGGCGAATTTTAGGCCCGGATTTGGGCGGCAACGGCGTCGATCGTGTTTTGGGATATGGCGGGGTCATCAAAAGGGCATCCCACGCCCGTTCGGCGGGTCTGACGTCAGCGGCAGCGTTGCTGGGCCTTTTCGGCGGCTGCTGCCAGCGCGGGATCGCGGCCGGCGCGGGCGGCGGCGATCGCCTTGGCACCCTGGTCGGGGTCGCACATCTGGCCGAGGGATTCTATGGCGACGCGGTGGTAAGCGGGATGGCGGGTATCGGCGGCGGCGCGGGCAGCGGCGCCAGCAGCGGCGGCGCCACCGAGCCGTCCCAGAGAACGAATGGCCGAGGTGGCGACCCCTTCGATGGCCAGATCGCCTTCCGCTTCGTTGACCAGGGTTCCCACCGTGTCGGCCAGTTCCGGGGTGGCGGTGTGATCACCCAGCTCGCCCAGCAGAGCTCCGGACAGCTCACGCAGGCCGGCGCTGGCGTGACGATTTTTCAGGGTGGCCAGTAGCGTGGGACGCGCCCGGGGGTCGTGGCAGCGCACCAGGCCCACCAGCGAAGCGCGGCGCACCTCATCCACGTCGCGCTCGATGGCGCGCGCCAGCAGTTCTCGGGCGGCCGCGCCACAGGTCTTCGACAGAGCTTCTATCTGAGCCCGCCGCGCGAACGGCCACGGCTCGGCCTTGGCGGCGGCGATCAGCACCGCTTCGGAAGCGGAGTCGCGGTGAAAGCCCAAACCTTGGGCAGCGGTCTCGCGCACGCGCGGATCAACATCCGTCAGCGCCGCGCGCAACGGCACCAGCGAGCTCGGGCCCGACAGCGTGCCAAGCTCGCGGGCCGCCAGGAATCGCAGCACCGCATCGGTCGATTGTTCGCGCACGGAGGCAAGGTCGGCGGCAAGGTCGGAGACAAGATCGGAAACAAGACCTGCGGGACCGCCCGCGGTCTTGCCAGCAGAGGGCGGCACTGTCGTCGTTGGCGCGCCGTCGGGCGCGCGGTTGATGTCGACCTGACCCGCGGACCCCGGCGACGGCTCGTTCGCGCCGAGCTGGCCCAGGGCCAGGATGGCGCGTGCCCGCACCTCGAACGAAGGGCTGGTGGCGAGGGACCGCCGGACCGCCTCCACCGCTTGACCGCGATCCTGCGGAGCGCGCGCACTAAGGGAGGGCAGGGCGCGAATGAGGTCCGCCTCCCGCCGAGCGCCGGGCGCGCCTCCGGTGGCACGCGCGCGGTCCATGGCGGCAATCACCAGCGGCACGGTGGCGGCCGGCGATCGCCCCAGCGCTTGCACCACCGCGAGACGGAGCTCGGGAGCTTCCGCGCCAGCCACCGTCAGCAGTCCGGCCAATGCCTGGGCTCCCTCCAGTTCGGCGAGCAACCGCACCGCGCGCACCCGATCGGGCGCGGTGATCGGCGGCTCAGCCGTTGCCAGGCTCACGATGGCCGGCAGGGGCACCGGGCCGCCGTTCTTTTGCGCCCGGCGAAGGGTTTCGGACGCCAAGCGCTCCTCGGCAGCACTGGCGCCGACCAGGGCCGAGGTCAGCGCTTCGAGCGCGGGGGCGCTTCGCAAGGTGCCATCAAGGCGCGACAAGGCCTCTACCAAACATTCCCTGCCCACGCCGGCGGCGCCTCTGCCCCCGCCGGCGGCGCCGCCCGTCGAGATGGCCGTCGCCGCCGCTGCCACCGCTGGCTCGCCGAGCGCCACCAGGAGCGGAACCCGGGACTGGCAGTCGACTCCCGTTGAAATGTCGGTGACCAGGCGCTGCATGCCCGATGCGTCGTCGAGCTCGGTGAAGACCTCCAGGTCGGAAATGGCGGTGGTGCCACCGCCGCCCGGCGGACGTTTTTCATTACCGGGGTACACGTCGCGGATGATGACCGTCAGGCAGGCGGCGTCGATCGGTCGCGGGAACGCGACCCAGTAGGGAGCCGCGGCGTTGCGTTCTCCACCCGCCGCGGGATCGTCTGGGAAGTCCACGTCGAAGTGGCGGTCCGCCTCTGGCCCCAGCACCACCGCCACCGATTTGAGTCGATTCTTGGCCTTGAAACTGCCCGGCTTCGACGCATCCCCGGGCACGATGCGGAACCCGCGCACGCGGTAATGACCGGCAGTGGCGCGCGCCGTCAGGAACTCGCCCCGGCCGTCACCGCCCAGACCTTCGGCCCAGACCGTGCGCGGATCCCCGTCATCCAGCGCGGTGGGCGCCGCCAGCGCGCGCGCCTCGCCGCCCGCGCCCTCCGTGGTGGACGCGGCGGTGAAATGAAATCCACCAAGTGGTCGCGTGGCGGGCATGGCCGGATCCCCTCGCCGTGCCGTCAGCCTTTGCGGTGCCGGTGCCGCCGGAGGCGGGGCAGACAGAACAGGTCGAAATTTTCCGCCGCCGAAATCCCAGGCTCGCGTAAACAGCCGGACCGGCTCCCCGTCGCAACGCGACACCTGCGCCGCCGTCTGATACTCGAAGATGCGGTCAGGCGTGACCTCCACCGCGACGCTGGTCTCCTCGTCCGCATCCCGCGCGCCGGCCACCCCCGACCAGATCACCCGTGTCGTCCTGCTGGCGCCCAGCTCGGCAATCCAGACCTCCTCGGCCGCACGCCCGCGCACCGGGACGCGCAGCTCGGCGATGCGGTGCCCCTCCACGTCCACCTGGCGCACTGTCGGGGTGCCCCGGCGCAGCGGGGGTGTGGCCAGCACGACCCGCGCCAGAATCCCACCCGCGCCACGCAGTTCCACCGCGCCGTCGCCGCTGGCCTCCACAGTCAACGTCGTGGTGGAAACATGGCCGCCGGCACCGCTCGCGGACGACGTCACGCTCCCCGGCAGCAGACCGCCGCCGATGAGGCCGGCCAGCAGGGTGGCCCGGTGGCGCAAAAACGTGTGACGCATGAGGCCCATATCACCGGATTATCGCTGATCGTCAAGGCGCGGGTGGGTCCGTCGCGGAATTCCGCTCGCGCCGGCCCCCCGCGCACCATATATAGGGCGCCGCCCATGGCATCCGACAGCGAAGGTTCCCCCCCCGTCCCCGGCACCATCGCCGATACCGTCGGCGGCACGGTAGCTGGCACCGTCGCCATTTTGGGCCGGCCCAACGTCGGCAAGTCGACGCTGCTCAATGCCATCGTGGGGCAGAAGCTGGCCATCGTCAGCCCCAAGCCCCAGACCACCCGCAACCGTATCGTCGGCGTCTGGAACGGACCGGCGGGTCAGATAGTCTTCGTGGACACGCCTGGCGTGCACTCCGCCCGCGGCGCCCTCAACCGTTTCATGGTGGACGAGGCGCTGGGCGCCATCGAAGGCGTGGAGGCCGCCCTGCTGGTTGTGGAGCCCCCGCAGAGCAGCGCCGCCGTGAAGATCGCCTCCGCCGAACGACAGATCCTGGAGGTGCTGCGCCAGGCGCGCAAGCCGGTGGTGCTGGCCATCAACAAGGTCGACACCATCAAGGACAAACCCGCGCTGTTTCCCATCCTGAAGTCCTGGGAGGAGATCGCGCAATTCGCCGCGCTGGTGCCAGTTTCAGCGCGCAAGGGGTCGGGGGTGCCCGGTCTGGTCAAGGAACTGTGCAAGCTCATGCCGCCGGGACCGCCGCTCTATTCGGCCGACATGCTCACCGACCGCACTGAAAGATTTCTGGCGGCCGAGTTGATCCGCGAGCAGCTCTTCCTCTCGCTCCGCCAGGAGCTGCCCTACGCCACCGCCGTGGTGATCGACAACTGGGAGGAGCGCGCCGACAAGAACGACGTGGTCATCGACGCCTCGATCATCGTGGAGCGGGACAGCCAGAAGAGCATCGTGCTCGGCAAGGGCGGCACCATGATCCGCGACATCGGCACCCGCGCCCGCGCCGAGGTTTCCACGCTGCTGGATCGCCCCGCCCACCTGCGTCTGTTCGTGAAGGTGGCGCCGGAGTGGACCTCGTCGTCCCAGGGCATTGCCCGCGTGGGCTACGAGCGATGAAGCGATACGCCGCCTCGAGCAGCGCCGCTGACGTCGCACGCCCGCTGGTGGCGCTGGTGGGCCGCCCCAATGTCGGGAAATCGTCGCTGTTCAATCGCCTGGTGGGCGGACGTCCGGCGCTGGTCGAGGACATGCCGGGTGTGACGCGCGATCGCCGCTACGGCATGGTCGACTGGCCCGGGTGGCGGTTCCGCATCGTCGACACCGGCGGCCTCGACCCTTCGGCCCAGGGGATCTTGGGGGCGATGCGCACCCAGACGGTGCGCGCCATCGAAGAGGCGGACGTGCTGGTGCTGGTGGTGGACGCCGCCGAAGGTCTTACCGGCGTGGATCGGGATGTGGTGGCGCTGTTGCGGCGTTCCGGCAAGCCAGTGGTGCTCGCCGTCAACAAGGTGGACTCCTCGCACCGCGAGGTGGCGCTGGCCGAGGTGTTCGCCCTCGGCTTCTCCGATGTATTTGCCGTCTCCGCCAGCCATGGCCGCGGCATGGGCGAGCTGTTGGACCGGGTGGTCGAGTTGCTGGGACCGGCGGCACAGCGGGCCGACGAGCCGGAACCGGAACCGGAATTCTCATCCGACCCCGGAGAGGAAGAGGATGACGCCGGCAGCGCGGCGGGGGAGGAAGGCGACCTGGCCGGCCTGCCAACAAATCCGCTGGCAGATCCCCTGGCAAATCCGCTGGAAGCGACCGACGGGATTGACCGGATGGGCCCTGCCGCGGATGACCTGCTCGGTGCCGATCCCGATGCCGCCGCCGCTGGCGTGTCCGTCTCAGCCGCGGCGCCGCGCTCCGTCCGACCGGAGGGCCCCATTCGCATCGCCTTCGTGGGAAAGCCCAACGTCGGCAAGTCGTCGCTGGTCAACCGGTTGCTCGGCGAGGAGCGGGTGCTGGTCCATGACATGCCGGGGACCACCCGGGATCCCATCGACACGCCTTTCAGTGTGGGCGGGCAGGAATTCGTTCTGGTGGACACGGCCGGGTTGCGCCGCCGCCGTTCCGTCGACACCTTGACCGAGGCGGTGGCGGCCAAGATGGCGCGCGATCAGCTTGCCCGCTGCGATGTGGCCGTGCTGGTGATCGACGCCGGCGGCGGGGCCACCGTCGAGGACGCCAAGATTGCCGGCCTCATCGAAGAGTCCGGGCGCGGTGGAATTATCATCCTTAACAAGAAGGATGCTGTCCCAAGATCTGAAATTAATGCGAGAATCGAGGCGACGAAAGAGACGCTTTCCTTCCTTCCCTGGGCGCCCATTCTCCTCACCTCCGCCATGACAGGGGCCGGCGTCAACCAGATCCCGTTGGTCGCCAAGAAGGTGTTCGAACAGGCTTCGCGCCGCATTTCCACCGGCGAGGTGAATCGGTTCCTGGAGACCATCATCACCGACAAGCCCCCGCCAGCTGGTCCCAACGGTCGACATGTGCGCCTCTACTTCGCCACCCAGGCGCAGATCCGCCCACCCACCTTTGTCTTCAGCGCCAACCACCCTCTGGCCGTGCCGGTGTCGTACCGTCGCTTCCTGTCCAACCAGATTCGTCAGGCTTACGGGTTCGAGGGGACGCCCATCCGCATCGTGATGCGGGAGCACCGGAAGAAGCGCAAGAGCGCTCCGCCCGAACGCACCTGACCGCCCGGGCGCTCTCGCGGCGGTCAGTGCAGGATCCAGCCCAGGCGGACGGACAGAGAGAACGCCTGCGGGACGGCGTTGCCAGTGAGCGCGTTCGAGATCAGGTCGAACGGCGCGTAAACGTACGCCGCCACGCCGCCCACGCTCCAGCGCGGGGTCAGCAGGTAGTCGGCGCCCACGGCCGCCTGCATGCCGATCGCGCGGTGAGCCTTCGTCACCGCGCCCGTCGCCCCCAGGATGCCCAGACCGACTTCGAACGAGGGGAGCAATCGCAACACATCCATGCTGTAGGCCAGTCCGGCGAACAGCGCGTACGAATAGATTTCCCCCCCTGGTAAGGACTTGGCCATGTCGGAGGTCACCCCGTGACGGCCGCCGCTCGCGGTCAGGCGAACCGCCCAGGCGTCATCCAATCCATACTGTCCATCCAGCGCCAGCCGCATCCCCAGCGGGTCTCGGCCATCCACCACCAGGCTGGCGATACCGGCCGCCGCCGCCAACTGCCAATCGTCCGCGTCCGCACGTGCAGTCCGGGAGCCCAGCATCGGCGTTAGAGCCGCCGCCAGACACACCGCCGCCAGAGTCACCCGGGGCAACGGAGGCACCCCCCACCTTTGTCCACGGGCTGCTAGACGACGGCGCCGCTGCTGCACGACCCTCATCATAGCCGCGCATGGCAGCCGTGGTGGCCGAAGATTCACCTCTCTTCCTTAACCCTCTTCGCAAAACGCATTCCCCCCGAGCCACAAAATCATCTCCACCTTGTTTTTAGGCGCGAGCGTAGCGTGGCTTTGCCGCGCGGAGCGAGGGGGACCGGGGTTCGCGAGCGGCAGCGAGCCGGACCCCGTCAAGATAACAGGCAAGAACGAGAACAAGGACGAGAACAAGACAGCTCGCTTGGCGGGCGGGCGACCCAGCGCCAAATTGACCTTGCGGGAGGCGGCGTGATATCCAAATGGCAATAATGGCGACGAAACGTATCCTGATCGCCGATGACAGCTTAACGATCCAGAAGGCGTTTGCGATGACCTTTGCAGGCGAGGACGTGACGCTGCTGGCGGCGCGCTCGGCCGACGAAGGATTGACCATCGCGCGACAGGCCCGTCCCGAACTGGTGATAGCCGACGCGGTCATGCCGGGCCGTTCCGGATACGAGCTCTGCTCTGCCATCAAGTCGGACCCTGCTCTGCGCGGCGTACCGGTCTACATCCTGGCGTCGTCCCAGAATCCATACGACGAGGCCCGTGGGCGACAAAGCGGCTCCGACGGGCAGTTCATCAAGCCATTCGAATCGGTGTCCTTCGTGGAGAAGGTGAAGGAAGCGATCGTGAAAGGAGCGACAGCGCCCGCTCCGCTGCCGGCGGCCCCGGTCACGCCCGCACCCGTGCTGCGAGGTTCCCCTTCCAGCACTCTCATCGGTGCCGGTCGGCCGGCGCCCGCCTTCGCCCCCGCGGCGGGCGTGCCTTTGGCTCCCGCCGATCCCGATGCCTCGGGAGACTACGGCGAAATCACGATCGAGGAGTCGGGGCCTCAGCGCTCGCCTTCGCCCACCGCGCAGGTTGCCGTCAGCGCCGCTGCCGCTGCCGCTGCCGCTGCCGCTGCCGCTGCCGCCGCCGCTACCGCATCGGAGATCACGCCGCCGCCGGTGGTGCCGTTGGCCGCGCCTCGTCCCGCCGTGCTCCTGGGGACGGCGGTGGCTGGGGCGGGAAATCTGCGGCCGTCCTTGATTCCCGGGCTCCGTCCCGGCGCCGCGCCCCCTCCGGCGCGCCCCGGGACCACCATGCCGGCCCGTCCCCTGGCCGCTCCTGGTTTTACGGCCCATCCCCAGAATGCCGCTCCTTCGCCTGGCGCCTCTGGCGTGGGGCGGCTCCCCACGCCCTTCCAGGTCCCCACTCTGCGGCCGCCTTATCCGCAGAACGCGCAGCTCGCGGGGGGGCCTGCCCGCACCCTGGTGGGCCTGCCCGCCAGCGCCGCTCCGCCCGCCACCCGCTTTGGAGCGCCGACCGCGCCCGCGCGCCCTCCCACCCAGCCAGTACGTCCGCTGGACGGGATCAGCCGCACGCCGGCGCCCCTGTTCCCGGCCACACCGCTGAACGTCGCGGCCGTTGGGTCCAAAATCGATCAGAAGATGAACTCCCTGGCCGCCCGGGGACCCGAATACGAAGCGATCGCCAAGCTCTCCCGCGAGATCATCGAAAAGATCGTCTGGGAGGTGGTGCCCGAGCTCGCGGAAGTGATCATTCGGGAAGAGCTTCAGAAGCGCGGCCGGGTATAACTGTCGCCCCCAGGCGACCGCTACACCATGGCCTGGCCGAGTCTCCCATGAACAAACCGAATCAGGACGTCGCGGCGACGTCTTCCCGCTACGCCAAGAACTACGAACCAGCATCCATCGAACCGCGCTGGTACGGCGAATGGGTCCGGCGTCGCTATTTCCACGCCGACGCCCAGGCGCCCAAGGCTCCCTTCGCCATCGTCATACCGCCGCCGAACGTCACCGGCGTGCTGCACATGGGTCATGCGCTCGGCTGCACCATCGAGGACATCTTTACCCGCTGGAAGCGCATGGCCGCCTACAACGCCATGTGGCTCCCCGGCACCGATCACGCCGGCATCGCCACGCAGATGGTGGTGGAGCGACGGCTCCGCGAAAAGGAGGGCAAGTCTCGCCACGACATAGGGCGGGAAGAATTCGTGAAACGGGTCTGGGAGTGGCGACAACAGTCTGGCGACCAGATTCTTGAACAACTCAAGAGACTTGGGTGCTCACTGGACTGGGATCGCTTGAAGTTCACCATGGAGCCCTCCTACTCGGAGGCGGTGATCGAGGCGTTCGTCCGCCTGCACGAGGAAGGGCTGATCTACCGCGCCGAGCGGCTGATCAACTGGTGTGTCTCCTGCCGCACGGCGCTCTCCGATCTGGAGGTCGACTACGACGAGGGCAAGCAGGGCGAGTTGTACGAATTTGCCTATCCCCTGCTGGACGGCTCCGGCGAGGTGGTCATTGCCACGACCCGCCCCGAAACGATGCTGGGTGACACGGCGGTCGCGGTCCACCCCGATGATCCCCGTCACCAGGCGAAGATCGGTCGCAAGATCCAGAACCCGCTCACCGGGTACTTCTTCAATGTCATCGGCGATCCGGTGCTGGTCGACCCCACCTTCGGGACCGGTGCGGTGAAGGTGACGCCCGCGCACGATCCCAACGACTTCGAGTCGGCCCAGCGCAACGGACTCCCTTTCATCTCCATCCTGGATGAAGCGGGCGTGGTCACGGCCGCCGGTGGTCCCTTCGCGGGGCTGGATCGCTTCGCCGCCCGCAAGGCGGTCAAGGCGCGCCTGAAAGAGCTGGGGCTGGAGCGCGGCTCCAAGCCCCATGTCCACGCGGTGGGGCACTGCCAGCGGTGCGAGACGGTGGTCGAGCCGATGCTGTCCACGCAGTGGTTCGTCAAGATGGAGCCGCTGGCCCGACCGGCCATTGAGGCGGTGGAGCAGGGCAAGACCCGCTTCGTCCCCGAGAGCTGGTCGAAGACCTACTTTCACTGGATGCGCAACATCCGCGACTGGTGCATCTCACGCCAGCTCTGGTGGGGACACCGCATCCCGGCCTGGACCTGCGGCGCCTGCGCGAAGATCACGGTGGCCCGTCAGACCCCGGCCGCCTGCGTTCACTGCGGCGACGCCGCGCTCACGCAGGACAGTGACGTGCTGGACACCTGGTTTTCATCCTGGTTGTGGCCGTTCGCCACATTGGGGTGGCCCAAGGAGACCCGCGAGCTCAAGACCTTCTATCCCACCACCGTCCTTGATACCGGTTACGACATCCTGTTCTTCTGGGTGGCCCGCATGATGATGGCGGGGCTGCACTTCATGAAGAAGGTCCCCTTCCGCACGGTGTACCTGCACACGATGGTCACCGACGAGAAGGGCGACAAGATGTCGAAGGTGAAGGGGAACACCATCGACCCCCTGGTGGTGATCGACAAGTACGGAGCCGATGCGTTGCGCTTCGCTCTGGCCTGGCTGGCCACCCACGCCTCTCAAGGCAAGAACATCAAGTTCTCGATGAACAACGTCGAGGACGCGCGGCGCTTTGCTACCAAGATCTGGAACGCCAGCCGCTTCGCCCTGATGAACCTGGAGGGCTTCGACGCGGAACGGTTCGCCGATCGGGTGGCGGACGGTCCGGATCGCGCCGAGCTGGATCTGCCTGAACGCTGGATCCTGTCGCGCGTGCAGCGCGCGATCGAGGCCGTGGACGAGGCGCTGGAGGATTACCGCATCTCGGATGCCGCGCAGGCCGCCTACCACTTCGTCTGGAACGAGCTGTGCGATTGGTACATCGAGCTGGCCAAGGCGGCGCTGGCCCGCGAAGGCGCCGCCGACAGCGAGCTGCGATGGAAGGTCCAGGGGGCTCTGGTGACCGCCCTGGAGGCGGCCATGCGGCTGCTGCATCCCTTCATGCCCTTCTTGACGGAGGAGATCTGGCAGCAGCTTCCCAAGTCGTCGGGGGCTCCCCAGAGCATCATGATCACCCTTTACCCGGTGAAGGATCTGCGGTTCATCGACGATGCTTCCGAGGCGTCGATGGCCCTGGTGCAGAAAGTGATCGTCGCCCTGCGTACCATCCGCGCCGAGAAGAACATCGCGCAGACGGCGCGCCTCACCGCCATTTTGACCGTGGGCGATGACTACAAGAAGACCATCCTGGAGGGCTACCGCGAGATCGTGGCGGAGCAGGGGCGCTGCGCCGCTGTCCGGGTGCGCCGCGCGGGCAGCACCACCAACATCCCCCACCTGGTGGGGCC
>JBDSME010000248.1:0-6263 GCA_039916065.1 Polyangia bacterium | reverse complement strand
GAAGCCGACGCTTGCCGATCCGGACGCCATCGCGCGGTTGTGTCTGGAGGCCAACGCGACGCCGGAATGCGTGGGCGTCATCACCTGGATGCACACATTTTCGCCGTCGAAGATGTGGATTCGCGGGCTGACCCACCTCACCAAGCCCATGGCGCACTTGCACACGCAGTACAACCGTGAGCTTCCCTGGTCGCGCATCGACATGGATTTCATGAACCTGAACCAGTCGGCCCACGGCGACCGCGAGTTCGGATTCATCGTGGCGCGGCTGCGGCGGGATCACAAGATAGTCGTCGGGCACTGGCAGGACGACGATGTCCTCACCGACCTCGCGCAATGGTCACGGGTCGCGTGCGCGGTGGCAGCGTCTCGTAGCCTGAAAATCGTGCGCTTCGGCGGCATGAACATGCGCGAGGTCGCGGTGACCAGCGGCGACCGCGTGGAGGCGGAAATTCGCTTTGGGTGGTCGACCAACGGCCATGCAGTCGGCGATCTTGTCGAATGGATCACCGCCGTGCGCGACGCCGACATTGAGCAGCTGGTCGGGGAATACGAAACGAAGTACGCCGTTGCACCGGAGCTGCGCAAGGGCGGCGCGCGGCACGAGATTCTGCGCTACGCCGCCCGCCAGGAAATCGGAATGCGCGCCTTTCTTACCAACGGAGGTTACGGAGCGTTCACGACGACGTTCGAGGACCTCCATGGGTTGAATCAGTTGCCGGGATTGGCCTGTCAGCGGCTGATGGCGGACGGCTATGGCTTCGGCGCCGAGGGAGATTGGAAGACCGCGGCGCTGGTGCGCCTCATGAAAGTGATGTCCGCCGGACTTCCGGGCGGTGTCTCCTTCATGGAGGATTACACGTACCACCTGGTCAAAGGCGAGGAGAAGGTGCTGGGGGCTCACATGCTCGAAGTCTGCCCCTCGATCGCCGAAGGCAAACCCTCCCTGGAGGTTCACCCGCTCGGCATTGGCGGCAAGGAAGATCCCTGTCGGCTGGTGTTCAACGCCGCGCCCGGGCCAGCGGTCGCCGCGACGCTGATCGACATGGGCGGACGGATGCGGCTGATCGTCCAGGAGGTCGACGCGGTGAAGATCGAGCACGCCATGCCGCACCTTCCGGTCGCGCGTGCCCTGTGGGTGCCCCGGCCGGATCTCAAGCGGAGCGCGCATGCCTGGTTGCTGGCCGGCGGAGCGCATCACACGTCCTGGAGCCAGGCGGTGACGGCCGAGCAGTTGGAGGATCTCGCTGGACTGTTCGAAATCGAATATGTCCGCATCGGACACGGCACGGACTTGTCGGCGCTGAAGAGCCAGCTCCGCGCGCAAGATCGGATGCGCGGATGACCGGGCGAATCCTGATGACCCGATGACCCAATAGCGGACGAAAGCCACGAGATGACATCGAGCTACGGCGATCTGAAGGAAGAGGCATGGCGCGCGAACATGGAGATCCCGCGCCGGGGTCTCGCCATTTATACGTTCGGCAATGTCTCGGCTTTGGATCGGGCGCGCGCCGTCTTCGCCATCAAACCAAGCGGCGTTCCCTACGAGACGCTCACCGCCGCGGACATGGTTGTTTTGGACCTCGAGTGCCAGTTGGTGGAGGGAAAACTGCGTCCCTCCTCTGACACCAAGACCCACGCCGCGCTCTACCGGGCCTTTGAGCGACCTTCAAAAGAGGCAATTTGCGGGATCGCCCACACGCACTCGACGTATGCTACGGCATGGGCCCAGGCAGGCCTGCCTATCCCGATCTATGGCACGACGCACGCCGACCATCTCGCGGAAGACGTTCCGTGTACCGAGCGCATGACCGAGACCGCTGTCGGTGGGGACTACGAAGCTGAAACCGGAAAGCAGATTGTCGACTGTTTCCAGGCGCGGGAAGCGAGCCAGACGCCGATGGTGCTGGTCGCGGGCCATGGTCCGTTCACCTGGGGCAAGGACGCAGAGAAGGCCGTGTATCACGCCGCTGTCCTGGAACAACTCGCGCAGATGGCGTGGATTACCCGCGCCCTCAACCCCGGCGCAACGCGCCTACCAGACTATCTCGTCCGCAAACACTTCCAGCGTAAACATGGCGCCCGCGCCTATTACGGACAGTGATCGCGGCTCCGTCGGAACAACCCCCATGCATCTGGAGATATCGAAATGAATAGGACTCCGCGTAACCTCGTAATAGCGTTAGCGGTCGGGCTGCCGATCGGTGTCGCTTTCGTATCTTGTGGCCAGTTTTCGTCCGGCGCCGCCGGTGGGACCGGTGGCGGTCCGGGCAGCGGCGGCATGAGGGCCGGCAGCGGTGGCGACACCGGTTCCGGCGGAGCGACGGGATCGGGGGGCGACATCGGGCCGGGCGAAACGGGGGGCGATAGCGGGTCCACGGGCACGGGTGGTGACAGCTCCGGCGGTGGAACGGGCGGCAGTGGGCCCGGCGGCAGCGGCACCGGAAGCGGCGGCAGAACAGCCACCGGAGGCGCAAGCGGTAACGCGGGCGCGACGGGCAGCGGCGGCGCCAACGGAAGCGGCGGGATCATTGGAATGGCCGGTGATACACCATGCTCCATACTGGCGGCGGCCACCAACGCGTGCGTGGCGGCGCACAGCACCACCCGCGTGGTGTACCCGGGCTATTCGGGGCCGCTTTATCAGGTCTGCAAGGGATCGTTCGTGGCGGGCCCGAAGTCCTGCACCAGCGGCATGACCATGGACATCGGATCTGTTGCGGGGGGATACGCCAACGCGGCGGCCCAGGACACATTCTGCGCGGGGACGATGTGCACGATAACCACCATCTACGACCAATCACCCAACAAGAACGATCTGAAGCCCGCCCCGGCTGGCGGCGCTGGGCGGACTCCTGACAACCCCGTCGTGGCGGACGCGCTGCCGACCAAGCTCAACGGTCATTCCGTCTACGGCGTGTTCATCAAGCCCGGCACGGGTTATCGCTCGGGTTGTTCCGCTTGCGACACGCCCACCGCGAAGGGAACCGCCACGGGAGATGCACCGGAAACGCAGTACATGGTGACCAGCCAAAAAGGCCTCGTCAATGGTTGTTGCTTCGACTATGGCAACGCCGAAACGACCAGTCGCGATGACGGCAACGGCACGATGGAAACCGTTTATTTTGGGGGCGGAGTGGTATGGGGCACCGGCTCTCCAGGTGGTCACAACAACGGCCCCTGGGTCATGGCCGACCTGGAAAACGGTCTTTATGCCGGGTGGGAGAGAAATCAGGACCAGAACATCTCCACCAATACCACCATGAAATTCGACTTCGTCACCGGGATCGTTGTCGGTGATGTAGCATCGCAGAACGCGGGAAAGGGACGCTTTGCAATTTACGGTGGCAACGCCGCAATGGCCGGTCCGCTGACCACACTGTATGACGGTATTCGGCCCGCGAAACCTGGTTACGTCCCCATGAAGAAGCAAGGGTCGATCATCCTCGGCATTGGCGGCGACAACAGCAAGTCCGCCGGAGGACAGTGGTTCGAGGGGGTCATGGCCAATGGTGCGTCGACTTTGCCGACGGTCAACGCGCTGCAAGCGAATATCGTTGCGGCCGGGTACGGGAAATAACAAACGCAGGTCTCGATAAAGGACTCGACCTTGATGCTCCCAAGACTTCGCGTCTCCTTGGTGGTGGTTCTGTGTCTGGCCTCCCTTTCTTTCGCGGCCCGGGCCGAGCAGCCCTCGGTCTCGACCGAAGACACAGGTGAGGCCAGTCCAGCGGCAGCCATGAAACCGCCGCTGGCACGTGAGGGGGAAGAGCCTCCGAGGGCACAACCGCCCCCAAGCGACGTCACGGCCCGAGAAAATCCAACCGCCGAGCCCGCCGCGCAGGCGACGGGTTGGCAGACCGAGGTGAATGGCTACTTCCGCGCGCCTGTCTCGCTGGGCTTGAGCTCGCGCCCGAATCCGGACGAACCGGGTGGCCCTTCCCACACCCAGATTACCTACGGGCCGAACCGCGTGTTCGACTGGAACTATTACAGTTTCGCGTACACGCGCCTTCAGGAGCAGGACTGGGCGGAACTCTTCGTCCACGCCAGAAAGAAGCACGTCGACGCGGTGATTGGGTGGATGGGGTACTGGTTTCAGGGAGCCGGTTTTCGCAATCCGGACGCCGCCTGGATACCCGGCATGGCCTACCTGACGCTCGACACGGACTTCGGCGCGGGCGAAAGGACTTCGAACATCGCGCTGACCACCGGCGCGTTCTGGCCGAAGTTTGGTTACTTCGAAAAATACGACACTTACACCCTCGGCCGCTTTCGACAGATTGGTACACAGGCAAAGCTGACGTTACCTTTCGGCACCGACTGGACGGTGGTTGGCACCGCTGGGTTCGGGACGTCACGGGACGGGTCGTACAACTTCGGTCTCAACAACATCAGCCCTCTATACGCCGGACAGACAAACCTGGACCTGATGGCCTGGGCCAATTTCCAGGTCATGTACCAGAAGTTCCTCGACGCGGCGGTACACGTGAGCACGGAATGGATGGCCGATCCCAGCCAAAATGCGGACACGACAGTGACCCCGAAGAGCTATACCGCCGCGTCCGCCTCTCATCTTTCCGTCCTCGGCGCGGAGGTGAACCTGAGGATGCGTAAAGCCGGGCATCTGTGGATTTCTCCCTCGTTCGTGTCGATCAAGAATGGCTGGGCGCTCGGCACCGGCACCGAGGTCATGCACAGCCTCGGCGGTTTCGGAGTGGCGCAAAACTATTTCGCGTGGACCGGGAGCCCCGAGAGCTCGACTGGTTCGGGCTCGATGACAAATATCGGTTTCCTCTACGAGAACACCCTGTCCGGTGTTCGGGGAAAGACACGCGGCAGCATGTTACCCGATCTTGCAGTGAGCGTGTTTGCCCTTTACGCGGGGGCCAGCATCGATCTGCCCGCCACGACGGCCCTAACGCAAGGCAAGATCCGACAGCTCAAGTACGGCGCCGATGCCACGCTCCAGCTCATCGAGTGGGTCGGGTTGATGCTTCGGGGCGATATGATCAACTACGACATGGACCATCCCGGATTCGTTCTTGCCGCGCTGACCGGACGCGTGGCCGTCTCCTCCCACTTTCTGTCCAGCGAGCGCATCTACCTTCAGTTCTCGCGGTACATCTATGGGGACAACATCAAGCTGAACGGGGTGTGGCCGTGGGGACAGTCGTTGGTGGCAGGAAGCAATGTCATCCAGCAGGCATCCGCGTACTCCATGAAAAAGCCGGACGAGAACGTAATCAAGCTTCAGTCAGAGATCGCTTTTTGACCTATCCAGCGCTTCGCCGTTGCACCAACCTAGGCCCTTCTTAAGGAGGGGACGCCTTTTCAAGACGTTAGTGGATCTGGGAGGTCCAGGGGAAGCGGGGTAGCGATTCGATCGAAGTTCCGGTGCGCAGGTTCATGGACGCGATATCGCAGGCGCCCACGTAGCTTCCGGCGTGCCAGCCCGCGTCGGGCACATGGCGGGTCTGCGCGGTGCGGGGATTGTAGAGCGTGGCGCTACCCGCGTCGACGCGCACCACGATGGTGCAGGGATCAGCCAGTCCCGACCATCGCGGCGCCGGATCAGTGTCGCCGGTGATCATGCGATAGGAATCCGTGCAGGAAGCCGGGCGGGTGGACCGATCGCAGGATGACGGCTCCGCCGTCAGCAGGGCCAGGTCCAGTACGTTTCGGTCGTGCCTGGCAATACAGGAGCCATCATCGACGGGGCAATCCGTGGCGACCGGATGGGCGGGAGCGGCGGTGTACTCGCGGGGCGCCTCGCCCTTCGCAATGGGGATCTGCACCAGGCCCGCGACATCCGGTTTGAAGTAGGGAAAAAGGTCCGCGGCGCGGACCGGCCCCGCGAATGCAAACAGGAACAGGAAAGCAAACACGAGAACGGCCACCAGGAGCCTGCTCCCGTGGGCGGGCAGGCTGCATACAGGGACCTGCACGCCCTGCCCCCCACCCTCGCGGCCTTGGATCGCGAGCCCAAAATGGCCCACGCCGGCGGCGAAAGAATCACCTGGGTGCAAGTTCGAGGGGACGCGGGACACCGTGGCGGATGTTTCGGCACCATGCGGTCGCAACTTGAACCCCGCTGTCACCCTCCGCCACGCCTCAGCGGATCTGGAGAGTGCGCGCCGCCCGGTGCATAGTACCGGCGCGCTTCATGCCGTCATCCACCACTTTCGCTACCTGGTTCGCCGGGCGCCACCCGACCATCCCCCTCGCTTCAGCGACGGCCGTGCTTCGCCTGGCCGACG
>JBDSME010000247.1:0-3693 GCA_039916065.1 Polyangia bacterium | reverse complement strand
GCTTGCTCCAGGCTCAGCATGGCAACCTCGGGCTCACCCTCTTCGCGCGCGCAGGCCGCCCGCAACAAGAGAGCATCCAGCCTGGTCGCATCGATCACCGTTGGTTGACCGGCGCCACCGCGGCCCGCGGTGGCGGATTGGCCGGCGGCCTTGCCGCTTCCCCCTTTGTTCGTGGCGATGCCCGCCGGCTTCGCCGCGGGCGATTCCGCCAGCACGGCCTCGGCGGCAGCGCGCGCTTCCGCGAACTCACCCGACTCCAGGGCGCGCCATCCCGCCACGATGCGTGGGTCGAGCTGTTCTTCTTGTTCGTTGTCGGTCGCGATATCGTCCATGGTCCTCAAATTAGGAAAGCGTTTGTTCCGGTCAAGGCCGCCAGTGATTCGAGCGCATACCGCGCCCCCACCTCTACAGTCCGGCGAGCGGCCTCCGGTGCCCCGATGGGCGGCGCGACTTCTACCAGATCCGCGCCGATCAGGGACAACTCCTGTCCCAGCCGGGCGATCAGGGCTCGCACAAAGGACACCGACAGTCCCCCCCCTTCCGGAGCCCCGGTTGCCGGCGCCACCGACGCGTCGGTGCCGTCGATGTCGTTGGAAAGATAGACGTCGCGGACTCCCAGCGTCTGTAGATGAGCCATCACGGCGTCCAGGGCGGCAGCCTCTCCCAGGGCGGCGATCTCTTCTGCCCAGAACTGCCGCACCCCCAGGGTCGACTCCCAGTGGGCGCGCGGATGACGGGAGGCTCGGACGCCCACCTGCACCAGTCGCCCGCCGCGTCCAATGAGCTCGTTCGCGTGATAGGCCCAGGTGGCGAAGCAGTATTTCACCCCCAGCCGCTCGGACAGCAGATCAGTGTGCGCGTCCGGATGGACGATGGCGAAAGGCTGTCGTCGATGCCGCGCCAGTGCCGCCACCACCGGCCAGGCCACCGAATGATCACCCCCCAGCATGAAAATCTTCAGGGCCGGATTGACGGACAGCAGCCGCGACACCACCGCCTCAGCCATCGATAGCGGCGAAACCGGCAGTCCGGCCACCGCGGCGGCGGAGGGAGTCCCGCCCCCAGCCGGCAACACGCCAGCTGAATAGATCGCTGCCCTTGTACGGGTCCGCTGCTCATCCGAAAGCATGTCGTCGTGAAGGAGCTGCGGAACCACGAACACGTCGCCGACATCCACCACCCCCGCCCGGCGCGCCAGCGCCGGATAGTCCGGCAACAGCCGGAGCATCGCCGCCCGCAACGCTGCCGGGCCGAAGGCAGCGCCCCTGACCAGCCCCGCTCCGGTGTCGGACGGGATCGCCAGCACGGCCACCCGCGCGGTGGCGATCTCCGCCAGCGCCTCCCGCCACCGCGCCATGACGTCTCGAACCGGGCCGCCTACGCCGGCCTCTCCTTGACTGGTGTCCGCGCCGTAGAGCGTCCGCTGCAGCTGCTCCTGCTCGGCGCGTCCGGTGCTGACTGTATGAATACCGCCACCCGCCGGCCGCAACATCCATCCCAATTCATCAACGAGGGCGGCGATTGTCATGGCGAATACGTGATCAGCGGCGCTTTGGCTCAGCGACGCTGTCCGTGGCCGAGATCACTCTCCCACTTTCCGCTTTCGCACGAACCACCGGATCCAGTTTCGAAACTCCGTGGGTTGCTTTCGCGGCGCGTGTCCACGAGGTGCGCCCAGTCACTCATCTTTTCTCCGGTAGTTATCGATCTTGATGCTGAACCGTTTGGCCCATCGATAGATCAGCGCCGGCTTGCGGTCGAGCTCACGCGACACCCGCAACATGTTGCCCTCGAAGCGCCTGATCAGCTCTTCCAGCTCGATGGCGGTTGGCGGCGGGCGCGTGGCACGCCCGGCGGGTGATGAGCGCACGCGACTGGGTCCCGCGGCAATGGCCTGCGGCAGGTGACTGGCGGATATCCGCTCGGCGCCGCGCGAAAGAGCCGCAGCGGTGATCAAAACCTTCTGCAGTTCGCGCACGTTCCCGGGCCAGGAATAAAGAGTCAGGGCCTGCAAGGCCAGCAACTCCAGGGGTTTGGACTGCACGCCGAGCAGGTGGCCCCCCATCGCCCCAAGGTCCTCGATGCGATCGCGCAAGGGCGGAATGCGGACGGGTTCGGCGCCCAGTCGTGCCGCCAGATCGGCGCGCAGTCCGCCCTGTCCGGCAACCGGCGGAGCCGTCCGACTGGTGGCAGCCAGGATACGGACGTCGATGCGGCGGGGGCGGGTACCGCCCACGGGCGTCAGCATGCGATCCTGCGTGAAACGCAGGAGTTTCGTCTGCAGCTCAGGCGCCATGTCCCCAATCTCATCGAGAAACAGGGTGCCGCCCTCGGCCTCTTCGATGATCCCGCCCTTGGGACCGCTTGCCTGGGAATGGGCGCCGCGCAAGTACCCGAACAGCTCGCTTTCCACCAGCTCTCGCGGCAAGGCGGCGCAGTTCACCGCCACGAACTTCCCCTTGCGCCCGCTCTCCTCGTGGATGGCGTTGGCGTACACCTCCTTGCCCACGCCCGTTTCGCCGGTCAGCAACACCTCGCCGTCCGTGTCCGCCAGTTTCCGCAACATCGCGCAGGTCAAGGCGAACTGCGGGTTGGTAGTGGCCACCGGACCGAAGGGCTTGCCGAGCTCGGCGCGAATGGCGGCGATCTGCGGCTCGGTGGCGGTGCGGAACACCGCCACGTGCCCGCCCACGAAGATCAGCGAACCATTGCGCAACTTCAGCGCCGATTCGGCGGAGACCCCATCCACCACGGTACCGTTGCGGCTCTCCAGGTCCGTCAGTTCCCAGTCGCCCCCGTCGTTCTCCGTGATTCGAGCGTGCTGCCCGGAAATCATGCGATCCTTGACCACCCACCCCGCCACTTCGGGCGCGCGCTCCTTCGGACCATGCCGTCCGATGAGCAAGGTCCGCTCGAAAGGAATCAGGCGCTGGCGCGCGTCGGGCGCCGGTCGGTCCACGCTGCCGAGAAGGATCAAGAGCGGAAACTCCGCCGCGTCCCCTCGACCCGGGCTTGGCACCATCGTGATGCTGTCACGAGACTGCGAATCCAGGCCGCGGTACGGCACCGATTCCAGTCGTGGCGCATTCCCCAGAGGTGTCTTGTCTCCCGCCATTTTCGCTATTTCGCCGCCAGTTTTGACACTCTAACCGGAACCGGGCCTATCTGCCGCTGCGCGCCCGCGTTTACGCACTTGCAGACTGGCCCCTCCCTTGCTCTAACCTCCGCCGTACCTCTCGCCCGCTCTCTGTGGACCTCGGACTTCTCCGTGGCGCGACCGAGTGCGGGCTTTCAGTAATTCGTTACCTCAACTCTCCAACAAAGGACCACGCCATGATCAAGAAAATCGCTCTCGCCTCCATCTTCGCCGTCGTCTCCGTGATCTCCTTCAGCAGCGCGAGCGTCAACGCCGCAAAGCCTTCGTCGGCCGTCCCTTCCATCGGCGCCCCCGTGATGCACGGGATGTGTCTATCGAGACACTGCTAGAGACGTTCGGGTGTCGGGGCGAACTCGGATTTCAACAGCTCCGAATTTTCCCTGACGGACCTCACCAACTGCTGAGAAGATCCAAAGGGGAGCTTGGGCCAAACACCACACTGGTCCCGAGCATCCAGCGTGGACAAAGTGCGCGTTTCCCCCGTCCGCTTGGTGGTGTCAATATCCATCTCCGCCCAAGTCGTCCGGTTCGACTTG
>JBDSME010000246.1:0-4911 GCA_039916065.1 Polyangia bacterium | reverse complement strand
GACGGTCTGGGACTGGACGCCGGTGATCGCCGCATCCTGGCCACCATCATCCAGCGCTTCGATGGCGGCCCGGTCGGTGTCGAATCGCTGGCGGCGGCGCTGGCGGAGGATCGCGACACCCTGGAATACGTCTACGAGCCCTATCTCATCCAGGAGGGCTTCCTGGTGCGAACTCCACGGGGCCGCCAGGTGACCCGCCAGGCCTACGACCACATGGGTGTCGCGCCCCCCGCGCCAAGACCCGGTCAGGGCACTCTCTTCTGACAGCTTGCACCTGGCATCTTCGGGGGCGCCACGGCCGCGCAGACGGGGTGGCGATCGCGAACCTGATTGCGCGCCCGGTACCCACCTTGTCGGGCGAACGCGCCTACTTCCGGGCGTTCGCGCAGGTAACGGCGCCGGCCCGGCGTTTGCTGCCGGACGGTGCGATGGACCATTCGATTGACCATGCGATTTGTCGGAATTGAAGAGGCCCGGAGCGCTCCCGGCCTGCGGTTGGTTATCGCGGGAGGCGTGCCCAGTCCCTGGTCGCAGGCCGCCATGGGCCTCTTCGATATCAAGGGACTGGACTATGTGGCGGTGCGCCTGCGAGGTGCCGCGGCGGAGGTGAAAGAATGGACGGGAGCGCACAACGCGCCGGTGGCGATCTACGAACAGGAACCGCCACGAACGGGGTGGGCGGAGATCCTCGCTCTGGCGGAACGGCTGGGCGGGGTGTCGTTGGTTCCGCCTGACGGTCCGACACGCGTTCGCATGCACGGCCTGGCCCACGAAATCCTCGGCGAGAGGGGCCTGTGCTGGAACATCCGCCTGTTGTTGATCCATGACAGTCTGACCACCGGCGGAAAAGCGGGGTGGCCCCTGGCGATAGCGGAGTACCTGGCGCCCAAGTACGGGTACGAACCGGAGCTGAGTGACGGCGCGCGGAAGGACGCGATCGAGGTTCTTCGTGTACTCGGCGGTCTGCTGGATGAGGCCGAGGCGCGAGGAGACGACTACTGTCTGGGCGCTGTCCCCAGCGCGCTGGACATCTACGTGACCGCCGGGTTGGCGCCCCTGGCGCCGATGCCGCCCGATTTGTGCCCCATGCTGCCTGCCGTGCGTCACGCCTTCGAGACCCTGGACCCGGCCGTGCGTGCGGCCGTCTCGGCGTCGCTCCTCCGCCACCGCGACATGATGTTCCAGCGTCACCTCACGCTGCCGGTCCGCCTGTGAACCGCGGAATCGACAATGCGCGGAAGCCGCCGCTACGCGATCGCGTGCAGAAGACCTGCCAGGTCCAGCTCGGAGGTGAAGACAGTGTTTGCCGGCCCGCGCATCCGCACCCCGGCGTAGTCGGCGGCGACGGTGATCTGCAGCTGCCCGCCAGGCAGGTTGACGGCGACCTCGCGGCCTGGCGGCAGGCGCTCTTCTAGCTCGGCCGCCACCAGCGTGGCGCAGGCGCCTGTGCCGCAGGCCAGGGTGATCCCGCACCCCCGCTCCCAGACCACCAGATCGATCTCGCCAGCGCGAATGCGCGCGAACTCCACGTTGGTACGCCGGGGGAAGGCGGAAGCGCGCTCCAGCTCCGGCCCGAAAGTTTCGGCCAGCATCTTCAGATCGCGCACATCGGCCGCCTCATCGTCCACGAAGATCACCGCGTGGGGGTTGCCCATGGACACGGCCGTGAACTGAAACCGGCGCCCGCCCGCCTGGATGGCAGCGCGCACGGCCCGGCCGGTGCCGCCCGGCTCCAGGGGAATTTCCTCGCGCGTCAGGCGGGGCCGTCCCATCTGCACCGCCACCGACAGGACCGCGCCCCCGCTGGTGACGTCCAGGGCGCATTCCAGTATGCCGGCGCCGGTTTCGATGCGCAGCGGGCTGTGGCGGAGCGCCGGATCACTTTCGTACAGCACCTTCGCCACGCAGCGGATGCCGTTGCCGCACATTTCGGCTTCACTCCCATCCGCGTTCAATACCCGCATGCGCGCATCACCACGGGTCGACGGCAGGATGGCAAGCACACCATCTCCGCCCACGCCGAAGTGGCGATCACAGATGGCGCGCACCACCGCGGGATCCTGGGGAGACGGCTCGCCGTCCACCGCCGGAGCGGCGCTCACCGGCCGCAGGTCCACGACCACGAAGTCGTTACCCAGCCCCTGGACTTTTGTGAAGGGGAGCCTGGCCGCCATGTGCTCAGTCTACCCGGCTACTGAGCCGGCGCTGCAGGTGCTGGAGCGGTCTCCGGTGCAGATGTTGCGGGAGCCGTGCCCGGGGCGTCGTCGGCCGGAACAATCGGCGCCTTGCGTCGCTTCACCACCGGCCTGGCCGGGGCTTCCCCCATCGCTGGAGCACCAGGCGCATTCCCGGGGACGGTAGGCGGCGTGGTTGTATTGCTGGCGCCCGGCCGCCGCGAAGTTTCTCCAGGCATCTTCAGTTGCAGGGGTGGCAAGGGCGGGGCCGCGTTGGTGGCGCCGGGGGCGCCCTCGGCGGGAATGGTCGCTGCGGCTCCGCCGTCCTTGCCCGCCGCGGAGGTGGCTCGCATCTTTTCCATGTCCGCCTTCAGCTTGGCGGCCTTCTCATCATCGGACTTTTTCTCGGCCGCCTTTTCGGACGCGAGCTGCTGCAGGCGCTTGGAGTCCTGTCGGCTGGCGTAGTGGGCCAGGGCGAGCGAGGTCAGCAGGAACACGGTGGCCGTGATGGAGGTCAGGCGCGTGAGAAAGTTGCCGGCACCCGACGATCCGAACACCGTCTGGCTCCCGGCGCCACCGAAAGCGATGCCCATACCGCCGCCCTTGCCGGCCTGGAGCAACACCACCAGGATGAGGAACAGGCAAACGACAATGTGAATGACCGTCAGGAGCGTAACCATACTTCGGTCCCTTCTTTAACGATGCTAACGAATGAGGCAGCCACCAGAGAAGCGCCACCGACCAGCGCGCCGTCGACATTTTCTTCAGCCATCAAGGCCCGGATGTTGTCGGGTTTGACGCTCCCACCGTACAAGATCGAAATCCCCGCCGCGGCGCCGGGAAACTTGGCCGCCAGCTGGGTGCGAATGAAACGATGCACCTCTTCGGCCTGGGCAGGGGAGGCGGTACGACCGGTGCCGATGGCCCAGACAGGCTCGTAGGCGATCAGGCAGCGAGCGGCTTCCGCCTCCGAGACGTCCGCCAGACCCGCGTCGAGTTGTCGGCCCACCAGGTCGAGGGTGGTCCCGGCGTCGCGCTCTGCCAGGGTCTCCCCGATGCACACGATCGGTGACAGCCCGGCGGCCAGCGCCGCGCGCGTCTTGCGGTTCACGTCGGCGTCAAGCTCGCCCATCAACTGGCGCCGCTCGGAATGCCCCACGATGACGTGACGGCAACCAGCGTCCGCGAGCTGTCCCGGCGAGACCTCGCCCGTGAAGGCGCCCTTGCTCTCCCAGTGGCAGTCCTGTCCCGCCACCGAGACGGGACCGCCCTCCAGGCGCTTCACCACCGCGGCGATCGCCAGGAAGCTGGGGGCGATGATGACCTGCGCCTGGCTGACGCCTGCCACTCCCCCCTGAACGTCGGTCGCCAGGGCGACGGACTCCGCCAGCGTTCCAAACAACTTCCAGTTTCCCGCGAACACGGGGCGTTTCTCCGCTGGCATTTCGGTCTTCCTAGCTTGTCCTGGGTCAGATTGCGATAGGGCGATGGTCCAGATGTGTGGAAAGTACGAAGGCCCGGCGCCGCGCGCGGGCGGCCCTGCGCCGCTGACCGCACGGTCGCCGGTGGCGCCTCAGGCCTCCAGGGCGGCCAGTCCGGGCAGCTTTTTGCCCTCCAGAAACTCCAGCGATGCGCCGCCCCCCGTCGAGATATGAGTGATTCTTTCGGCGAGGCCGCACTTCTGCACCGCCGCCACCGAGTCGCCCCCGCCCACCACCGACAGCGCGGACGAACCGGCCACCGCCCGCGCCACCGCCAGGGTGCCAGCAGCGAAGGGCTCGGACTCGAAGACGCCCATGGGACCGTTCCAGAAGATGGTCTTGGCGCGGGCGATGGCGTCCGCGAAGCCGCGCGCTGTCTCGGGACCGATGTCCAGCGCCGCCAGGTCCTCCGGGATCGCCGACGCCTGCACCACCTTGCCGGCGTCCGACCTGGTGCCGGGGGCGGCGACGGCATCGCGGGGCAACAACACGTCCACGCCCGCATTTTCCGCCTTCTTCAGGAACGAACGCGCCAGGGCCAGCTTGTCGTCCTCGACCAGCGATCGCCCCAGGCGTCCCCCCTTCGCCTTGAGGAACGTGTTCGCCATGGCGCCGCCGATGAGGATCTGATTGACCCGCCCCAGCAGGTTCTCCAGGACCCCGATCTTGTCGGAGACCTTGGCCCCTCCGATCAGGGCGATGAAGGGGCGATCCACCTCTCCCAGCAGCTTGCCCAGGAACTTCACCTCGCGATCCATCAGCAGGCCCATGCCCTTGGCGGCGACGAACTTGGTGATTCCCACGGTGGAGGCGTGAGCGCGGTGAGCGGTGCCGAAGGCGTCGTTCACGTAGACGTCCGCATAGGAGGCCAGACCCTTGGCGAAGGTGTCGTCGTTGCCCTCCTCACCGGGTGAAAATCGCAGATTTTCCAGCAGCGCCACCTTGCCAGCCTTCAGATCGCCGACCACTTTTCGGGCGCCGTCACCGACGGGCTCATCGGTCAAAACCACTTCGGCTTCCAGCAATTCGGCGAGACGCTCGCCCACCGGCAACAGGCTGTACTTCGGGTCCGGCTTGCCCTTTGGCCGTCCCAGGTGCGACGCCAGCACCACGCGGGCTCCCTGCTCGATCGCGTATTTGATCGTCGGCAAGCTTTCGCGGATCCGGGTGTCTTCCGCGACCCCACCGGCCGGGGTCAGGGGGACGTTGAAATCCACGCGGATGAACACCCGGCGACCGGAAATATCCAGCTCAGA
>JBDSME010000245.1:0-4779 GCA_039916065.1 Polyangia bacterium | reverse complement strand
TCCAGGATGCGCGTCGCGTCGCGCGGGTCCATCGCTCGTCCGTCGCGGGTCAACCGCAGTCGCACCCGCGTCGGGCGATCCGCCACCAGGTGGATGCGCAAGGGGAAGGTCGCGTGAGGCGATACGGACGCGGTCGGCGCCTCGATTCCGTCAATGGCTACGTCGGCCAGGCCAGCGGAGACGTCAGCGCCGCTGGCCAGTTGGACGTAATCGACGCGTATACCCAGTCCGCCAAGGCGTGCCGCCTGCGCCAACGCGTCACCACCCGTGGCCCGACCATCAGACAGCAACAACAGCCGCCTGGTCCGCGCCGGATCCGCCACCGCCGCCCCGAACGCCAGCGCTCGTCCGATGTCCGTGCCCAGGGCCTCCGCGCCGGCGGGTCGTTTCAACCCGTCAGCGGCGTGTAGCGCGGCGGCACGCATATCAGCGCGACCGCCGCCCGGGCCAGCAGCGATCTTGAGCTCCGCCGGCGCTTTCGCGAAGGCGACCAGCCGCACCTCGTGTGGGGGCGCCCCTTCGCGGACGAGGTCACGAACCAGCGCCCGCGCGCGTTCGAGCTCGGCATCGCTCACGCTGGCGGACACATCAACCAGCGCCACCACCGACACGGCGGCGTCGTCGGTGAGGCGGACCGGGCGCGCCGCAGCCACGACCAGCCCGGCCAGCACGACCGTGCGGACCAGCCCTGCCAGCCAGCGGCGATCGCCGCGCGCACCGACAGGCCAGCGAACGGCCACCAGCCACACCACCGGGACGCAGACCGCCAGCAGCCACAACCAGCGCGGAGCTTCGAATGTGAGGTTGTTGAGGTGAATGGCGCCGCTCACACTGTCAAACGCCGATGAAAGGTGACCCACTCCAGCAGCGCGAGCGCCAGCGCCACCAGCACCATGGCCACCCACCAGGGGCGCCGTGTGGGGGCGGGCGCCCCATCCCCCACAACGCCGGGCGGATCCTGCTGCTGGCGTCCCACCGGCGGTGTGCGGGGTCCGAGGTCAGACTCCGCGGCGGACGCCAGATTCACCGCCGCATGGACCAGCACGCGCCCTTTCAGGTCGCGAACGGCGACCAGGCCGACGTGCGCGAGTGACACCGTCAGGACGTCATCGATCACCGGCACCCGCAAAACGCGTCCTTCCGGGAGACGAACCTCAACCTGGTCACCCGACAGCGCCCCACGCTCCGGGGGTACGGGAATACGTGCGGTGGCTCCCGCGACGAACGACAGCGGGGCCGGCGGCGTCTGCCGAGACAGCCAGGAGATGCTGTTGGCGATGAACAGCGGGAAGGCGCTGCGCAGCGGCAGATCCGAACGCCTGATATCGAACGCCACCGCCACCTGCCGCAAGGTGGGACCACTGCGCGCCACGATGAGCGCCTGCTGCGCCGCCGCGGCCACCGCCAGGTCGCCCGGACGCAGGGTCAGCCGCCGCGCCGCCGTCACGTTCAAGTCCGACAGGCTCACCTGTTGCAGCAGTGGATGGGCGCGCAGCACGTTCGTCACCACCGGGTCCGCCACCTCGCCGGCTCGTTCTGGCCAGGGATTCCCGGGGCCGTGCGGATCGAGATAGAGGAACGCTCCCGCCGACGGAGCGGGTTGCGGCGTCACGCCGTCGAAGATCACCAGATCGTGCGCGGCCCACCGTGTGCGCGACGCCTCCAGCGCGGCCGCGGACAGACGATCGACCCGCAGGGCGCCGGAGATCTCCAGTCCCAGCAGGGCGCCCTCCAGGTAGAGGTTGCGATCTCCGACCACCAGCACCGTCACCGGCGGAGCGCGCGGGAGCACGGCGTAGGCACGATCGTCGAGGGCAAGATCGTCACCCGTGTCCTCGAGCACGGCCTGCAGCCGATCATCGGCCACCGCCAGGTCCGAGAAGGTGGTCACGGCACGGGCGCCCGCTTCCAGCCGAAGCATCCGCCGCGCCACGGGAGTTCGTTGTGGCCCGGCCGTGATGGTGAGTGTCACTTCGCTGGGGGTGTCGCGGAAGCTTTGCGCCGCCAGCACGAGCTCGGCCTCCACCGACGAGGGGTCGGCCGACAGGCGTCGTCCCGAGAAGGCGACAATACCCACGTTGTTGCGCCTGCGCCCCACCGACACAAACGTTGGAGCGATCTCAGGCCCCAGAGCGCGCGCGAACGCCTGCCACGTGGCGCCGGCCTGCCCGCCGCCGGCGAAGTCACTGATCACCACCGCTGTCGGGTGCGGATGACCGCGCAGCAGCGGCGCTTCAACCGACAGCGACGACAGCGCGCCTGCCAGATCGCCGGTCTCGTCGCTGGCGCTCACGCCATCGACCGCGTCGGCCAGGCGCCCGTGGTCGCTCTCCAGACCGGTGAGCGGCCACACCTCGCCGCCGAACGTCGCCACCAGCGCCCTGTCCTCCTGACCCAGCCCGGCAATGATCTGTCGTGCCAGCGTTCGCGCGCGCTCCAGCCGCGATCCCGCCTCGTCCGTGGCCTGCATGGAGGCCGACCGATCGATCAGAATGAGGACGCTCCGCGCGGCAGCTTGCTCTCCGCGCCGATGAACATCTCCCGCCGCCAGCAACACCAGTCCGAGGATGGTGAGCTGCAGCGCGAACGAAGCAAACCGTCGCAGACGACGTCCCAGCCGGTCCGCCAAGCTGTCACCCGGCGATGAGAGCCACAGTCCCACGAAGGGCACCACCACCCGGCGTCGCCGCGGTTGCAGCAAATAGAGCGTCGTCAAGGCCACGCCGCCGGAGACACCGAGCGCGACTACCGCGCCCGCGGACAGTCCCGCGAACACCAACCCCGCCGCCATCAATCTTCCCCGCGCGACGGTGTCATCGGCAGACTCATCGCAAGACTCATCGGAAGACTCATCGGAAGACTCATCGCAAGACTCATCGGAAGACTCATCGCAAGACTCATCGCAAGACTCATCGCAAGACTCATCGAAAGATCCCTCCTGCCCGCAAGATGCGTAGGACCGCGTCGTCGAACGCAACGTGAGAAGGGATCTGGAAACAGGAGATTCCTCGCTTGCGGCATACACCCGCCACACCCCGCAACAGCGCTTCGTATCGTTCGCCCTGTGTGCGCCGCACCGCCTCCGTCACCGTTAATTTTCGCGTTTCTCCCGTCTCCACGTCCTGCAGCACCACTTCGCCGTCCACGGGAAGGACGGCATCCGCCTCCGCCGTCACCTGCACCAGCACCACCTCTTGCCTCGCGGCACGCAGGGCGTCCAGCACAGGCAAGGAGCCGGCGGGGTCCAGCATGTCGGATATCAGGACGGCCAGCCGGCGGGTGCCAGTCCCCTCGGACCGCGCGTGAACCTCCCGCGTCGCCCTGGTCAGATCTGTCCGTCCAACCGCGCGCGCATCTTCCAGCATCCGGAAGATGCGCGTGGCCATCGATCGTCCGGAGCCTGCGCGCCTCGGCGGCAGCACCTCCTGGGCGCCGCTGCCCACCAGCGCCACCCCAACCCGGTCCAATCCTGACAGCCCGACATAAGCGAGCGCGGCGGCGATGCGAACCGCCAACTCCAGCTTGGGCGGCGCGCCGCTGCCCATCGAGGCGCTGCTGTCCACCATCACGGACAGCGTGAGGGCCTCGTCCTCTTCGCGCAGCCGCACGTAGGGCCGATCCAGTCGCGCCAGCAGGTTCCAGTCCAGCGCCCGAACGTCATCACCGGGCGCGTACTCGCGGTGGTCGGCGAATTCGATGCCGGCGCCCACGCGCCTGCTCCGCCGCTGGGCGCGCGCGCCACCCCCTTGCGTCCGCTTGGCCAGCAGGGTCAACGCCTCCAGCTTGCGCAAGAACGCCTCGTCGAACCGTGGCGGCGCCGTGGAATCACCAGCATCCGCCGCCGCCACCGCCGCCGCGGTGCCGGCCACCCGGGCGGGCATTGTCAACGCTTGCGATCCTCAAGCCCGGACTCGGCCGCGGACTCCGGTACCGCCTCCACCAGCTCCCGCACCAGGTCCTCGGTGCTCACGCCATCCGCCTCGCCTTCGAAGTTCAACAGCAGCCGGTGGGCCAGCGCGGGGATGGCCGCCTTGCGGACGTCAGCAAATGAGGGCGTGAGGCGCCCGTCGCGCAAAGCACTGATCTTCGCCGCCAGCACCAGGGCCTGTGCCCCACGCGGCGAGCTGCCGTAGCGCACCACGCGCATCACCGCCGCGTGGACTCCGGACGCGGGCGTCGGCGTCGGCGTCGGATGAGTGGCCTGCACCAGGCGCACCACGTAGTCCTGAATGGGGCGGGCGATCGGGACCTGTCTGACCACCGCTCGCAACTCCATCAACCGTTCCCCATTCAACACGGGCCGAACCTGCACGTCGTCGGCGCCGGTGGTGCGATCCAGAATGGCGTGGAGCTGTCCGCCGTCGGGGTAGGCGACGCGGATCTTGAAGAAAAAGCGGTCGAGCTGCGCCTCCGGCAAGGGATAGGTCCCTTCCATCTCGATGGGGTTTTGCGTCGCCAGCACGAAGAAGGGCAGGGGGAGGTCATGCGTGGTCTTGCCCACCGTGACCGATTGCTCCTGCATCGCCTCCAGCAGCGCCGATTGCGTCTTGGGCGTCGCTCTGTTGATCTCGTCGGCCAGCACGAGGTTGGCGAAGATGGGACCGCGCTGGAACTCCAGCCGCCGCCCCCGGCCCTCTGTTTCCACCAGAATGTGTGTGCCGGTGACATCGGACGGCATCAGGTCAGGCGTGAACTGAAGGCGCGAGAACGAAAGGTCCAGCGCCTGTCCCAGGGTGCGCACCAGCAAGGTCTTGCCCAGCCCGGGCACCCCTTCCAGCA
>JBDSME010000244.1:0-4171 GCA_039916065.1 Polyangia bacterium | reverse complement strand
AACACGATGGCTCCGTTCTCCACGAACAGGGGATCGTCAGGCGTGCGGCACAGGAACTTGTCGATGCGAACGGGAAGATCCGCGACGAAGTTGATCACCCGATAACCGGGGCCGGAAAACTCATTCTGCACGGCCGGCTTTTTGTCCCCCGCCACGGCGGCCAGTTCCTGAAGGTCCGGCAGGAACTTGGCCAGCGCGGGTGATGACTCCAGCACCGATCGGAAGTCGAGAACGTCATTCACCGACTGCCCGGGGATGACGTAATTGAATGGCACCAGGCGCTGGGCGATCTCGCGCAGGACCAGGATGATCTGATCCTCCGAGGTGGTGATCATCCGGAACCGGAGCTGGTCGTACACGTCGGCGGCGATGGTCTCGCGCTTGGCCAGCAACTTGGTGATCAAGCTGTCGGCGTTCTTGCGGCTCCATTGAAACTCGGCGATGCCGCAGCCGGCCGCCTTGATCTCCTCGACGGTGCGTAGAACCTTCTCCTCCACCAGGTGGAAGATCTGGTCGCCCGAGACGGGAAGCTTGTTAAACAGCTCGCGCCCGGCCAGGTGGTGAAGCACGTGCATGACCTTGAGGACGATGCAGGCGTACGCGCGCCGCTTGCCCTTCTGCGACGCCACCAGCAACAGATCGCGCGCCGGGATGCCCTCCTCCACCTCCAGGGGAATGTTGAAGCCCAGGTGGTGCTCGCAGTACTCGACGGCTTGCTCGCGCAGATCTTCCAGCCGGGCCATGTCGGTCTTGCTGCTGGGATCGAATTCGTTGACGCGGAGGAACCGGTCGACCTCGTCGCGATCGGAGAAGTACAGGTGGTGCCAGTCGATCACGGATCCGCTGCGCAGCAGGTTCCGGATAGCCGCCAGATCGGTCAGCGTGAAGTCTTCGTGCCGGGGGCGACGGATGGCGGCCGGGGCACCGGGACGCGCCGCTGAAACCACCGGCGAGCTCGCTGCCAGCGCCGGGGCAGGCACGCGCGCAATCGGAGCGGTGAGGGGGATCAGCTCACGCGCCGGGACAGCGGCGGGACCGGCCGCTGGCTCATCGTCGGTGGTGGAGACAGGGGGTTCCAAGTTCTGCTTTTCGGCGGTCGTCGCGGACGTCCAGCCACGGCGAGGGGCCCAAGCTTAGGGGCGGGATGTCCACGCGACAAGCAGAAAGCATCGGTCGAAGCGGCACGGCGCGCAGCGACCTAAATGTCGATGCCTATTCGGCTTTTCTGGCTTCTTTCTCTACTATTTGGGGCGTCCCCCCCATTCGGACGCTCGCCCAGAAGAGGATTGCCGCGCAGAGACCCATCATGACGCTGCCAACAATTTGAATCATACCTTTACCTACATTGAACTACCTCAGGCGATTCGTCAAGAGGAACCGCCTCCCGCCCGAGAACGCGACCAGGAGAAACGGGAAAAAGTGGAGCCCCGCACGGGGCTGATACCATTGCCGCGTGAACCAGAAGCGAACCGTCGGCGGGATGGTCGGGGTTGTGTTCTTGCTGGCGGCAGGTCCTGGCCAGGCTCAGAAATCGCCCCTCGGTGAGGCCGCATACAAACGGGCGCAGCAACACCTGGCGGCGTCTCGGTTCCAGGAAGCCGCCTCCGAAATGGAAATGGCCGTGAGATACGAGCCGCGGTTCGCCCTGGGTTGGTACGTGCTGGCATCCGCGCAACGCCGCGCCGAGCACTGTGACGAGGCGGTGTTCGCCTACCGCCGGTACATGGAACTGCGCCCGGCGGAGGCTGAGCCCTATTTCGGAGTTGGACTGTGCCTGCTTGCGCTGGGTGATCTTGAAGGCGCCACCACCGCTTTCCAGCATTACGTTCAGGGCGACAGCAGACCAGGATCGCGCGAATTCGTGACCATCGCCCGCCAGCATCTGTCCGACCTGGAACGCGCGCGCGCCAGCGCCGGGACGATCGGCAGCGGCAAGGGCGGCGGCGGTGCGCCCCCTGCCCCGTCGGCGGCGCTGGCCGAGGCCCGCCAGCTTCGAGAGCACGGCCGACCAGAGGAGGCCATCGCCCGATACCGGGCGGCGATCGCCGCCAGCGATCGGGGCTCAGCGGAAGCGCATGCGGAACTGGGAGCGCTGCTGGTGTCGGCGCGCCGTCCCGGCGAGGCGGTGCCGGTGTTGCGTGATGCCGTCCGTCTGGCGCCCACGGCGGCGCAACCGTGGTACCACCTCGGCTTCGCCTTGCGTCAGTCGGGCCAGTCGGCGGAGTCCGTCACCGCGTACCGCCGCTACATCACATTCAGACCGAAGGATCCCGATCCCCATTACGGACTGGCGCGCGCGTACGTCAGCCTGGGCAAGGACCAGGAAGCGCTGCTCGCTTTTCGTACCTACGCCATGCTGGAGACACGGCCCACCGAGCGGCAGTGGGTGAAGAAGGCGCGGCTGGAGATCAGCCGGCTGGAAGGCAAGCTCGCGGGCCCGACGGCGCCTGCAAAAGCCGCGACGCCGCCGGTGACGACGCCGGCCACCACACCAGTCACGGCGCCGACCAGTACTCCCGCGGGCGGGACGGCCCCGGTTCCGGGCCGGACCACCGCGCCGGCGGCCGTCGCGCCACCACCGATCGAATCAGCGACGCCGGCTCAGACGGCGCCGACCCGCCAGCCTTGAGAGCAGCAGCAACCCGGCGCACAGCCCGCCGACCACTGCTGCCGCCCAGGTGGCGCGGTGCTGCCCGCGGCCATCGAACACCACCGCCAGCACGGCGGCCGTCATGCCCAGACCGCCCCACAGCCGCTGCTCGGACGCCAGGTACAGCAGGCGCGTCTGCTCGTCGAGGTTGGCGACGCGGATGTCCAACTCGCCGGCCATGGCGCGGCTCATGAACCGTTCCATCTGGCCGGGCAGCGACAGCGCGGACATCAACGTCGCCCGCCCTGCATCCAGGGCCAGCTCCGACCACTCGCGCTTGTCACCGAGTAGGAAGCGTTCCAGATAGGGCTCGATGATGGGGGCGGGGTTGAGGTCCGGATCCAGAGTGGTGCAGACGCCCAGCAACAACAGCAGGGCGCGCTCCAGCAGGATCCACTCCTTCGGGATGTGAAAGGCGTCCTTCAGATCGGCGAGGCTGACGTTGAGCGCGCGCAGATCCAGCAACGCGCCCAGCTGGTCGTGGGCCTCGAACTTGAAGTCCTTGAGGGTGAAACCCTCCACCCGCACCTGCCCCCGCAGCTTGTCGTGGAAGTATTCCACCACCCGGTCGAACACCTTGGGGTCTGCCCGCCGCGAGATGAACCCCATATCCTTCATCGCCGAAACGATGCGCCCGGTGTCCCGGGCCATGGCCCCTTGAAGAAAGGACACCATCCCGCGGCGCATCGACTCCGAGACCCGCGCGGTCGCGCCGAAGTCGAGAAAGACTATGGTCGGCGCATCGTTCGCGGCTGTGGACGTCCGCTGCACCAGCAGATTCCCCGGATGAGGGTCGGCGTGGTAGTCGCCGTCGATGAAAATCTGCTCGCAATAGGCCTCGACGCAGGTGCGCGCCGCCTGCCGGCGATCGAGCCCGTGACTGGCGATGGCGGGGATGTCAGCGATCTTGGTCCCCTGGATCCATTCGGTGGTGAGCACGCGCTCGCGCGAGAGGTCGGCAATGACCCGCGGGATCCGAACGGGCAGCTTGCTGCCGCGCCGCTTGAAGTTTCCGGCGATGCGTTCGATCGCGGCGGCCTCCAGGCGATAGTCCAGCTCACACAGCACCATGCCGCGGATCTCTTCATAGATGGTGTCGAACCCGTAGGCGGGCATGAGCCGCCCCAGGATGGAGAAGATGCGACGCAAGGCCCGCAGGTCGGTCCGGACGATCTCCTCGATGTCGGGATACTGAACCTTGACCGCAACCTCTTCGCCGGAGTGCAGCCGCGCCTTGTGCACCTGTCCGATGGAGGCGGACGCCACCGGCACCAGGGAAAATTCCGCGAACAGCTCGTCGGGGCCGCGCCCGCCGAACTCCTGGCGCAACCGATCGCGGATGTCCTCGTATGAACGGGGCGGCACCTGGTCTTGCAGGGTGTGCAGGCCATCGCGAAAAGCATCGGGCAGGAAGTTGGCCATGATGCTGATGAGCTGACCCACCTTGATGAAGAGGCCGCGCAGCTTCACGATCGCCGCCTCCACGCGCAGAGCGTTGCGGCGGTGCTTCTCCTCCGTCAG
>JBDSME010000243.1:0-5398 GCA_039916065.1 Polyangia bacterium | reverse complement strand
ACGATCCCGAAGCCACCCGGCAATCGCCGTTCCGCCAGGCGGGCCGGCCAGGGCTTGAACTGATCGAACAGACGAAACAGCACCACCCCGGCTATCAGTCCCACCGTGGTGTGCGGCGCCGGCAAGAGGGTGATCAACACGCCCGCCACCTCGTCGATGCACACGATCTGCGGATCCTTCTTCCCCAGGCGCCGCGCCACCCGCCCCGCCGCCCAGATCCCCACCGCGGTGACCAGCGCGGCGACCGCCCCCACCACCACCGGCCCCCCGTCCCTGATTAGCAAATACAGGGGCAAGGCCCCCAGCGTGCCCACCGTACCCGGCGCCACCGGCACGTGACCGCACCCGAACCAGACCGCCAGAACATGCGCCACAGTGTCGGCTGACGTACGCGGTGCTGGGGCCGGCGGGATCTCGTCCGCGCTCAGGCCCACCACCTCTCACGATTCACGGTATCGAACACGTCGCGCAGGATCTCCAGGCCGTTGCGCGCCGTGGCCTCGTCGATGGTCAGCGCCGGCTGCAGCCGGAAGCTGGCGGCGTAGGCCATGGTCAACAGACCGCGCCGCACGCACGCGCCGAAGATTCGCTCGGTGACGGCGCGGGGCAGCGGTTCCTTGGTCTTCTTGTCCTTCACCAACTCGACGCGCAGGAACAGCCCCGCCCCATCCACGAACCCCACGAAGGGGTAGCGGTCCACGAACTCACGCAGCTCGTTCAGCATGAACGCGCCCACCGCGCGCGCGTTCTCGGTCAGATGTTCCTCGTCGATGATGCGCAGGGCCTCCGCGCCGGCGGCGGCCGCCAGGGGGTTGCCGCCGTAACTCGAAGACGATCCCGACGGCACGCTCCAGGGCTTGGCCTTTGAGATCTCGTCCGTGGTGAGAACGCCCGACAGGGGGAAGCCACCTCCGAAGGCCTTGCCGATGGTGACGATGTCGGGCCGGACCTCCGAATGCTCCACACCCCAGCGTTGCCCGGTGCGCCCGAGGCCGGTGATCATCTCGTCGGCGATGAACAGGGCGCCCACCTCCTCCGCCACCGACTTGATGGCGGGCAGGAACTCGCGCGGTGGAATGACGTTCCCGGCGGTGCCTTGCATGGGCTCGATGATGAAGGCCGCCACCTCACCCGCGGTGGCCACCTTGGCGTACTGGCGCACCAGATCGGCGCAGGCAACGCCGCAGCCCGGGTACTCCAGCTTCAGCGGACAGCGGTAGCAGTCGGCATACGGCACCTGGTGCGACCCCGGAACCATCGGTCCCAGCTTGTCCTTGAACCGCGACCCCATCAACGACAGCGCTCCCATGGTCTTGCCGTGAAAGCCACCCCAGAAGCTGACGAACTCGTATTTGCCGGTGTACGACTTCGCCAGCCGCAGTGCACTCTCCACCGCCTCGGCGCCCCCCGAATAAAGCTGCAGGCGGTGAATCCCCGGTGCCGGGGGGGTACGCGCCAGCCGCTCCACCAGGTCGATGCGTGGCCGCGAGGTGAAGGATCCCACCGAGGACTGCGCCACCTGTTTCTGGATGGCGGCCACGTACCGCGGGTGCGAATGCCCCAGGGCGTTCACGGCGATGCCACCGATGAAGTCGAGCAACGTGTTGCCGTCAGCGTCGGTGACGGCGCTGCCGCGCGCCTCGTCGACCACGATGCCCGCCATCACCGCGTAGCCCTGGATTCCCGGGGCCATGTGCGCATCCTCGCGCGCCCGCAATGCCTGGCTGATCGGTCCAGGGATCTCGGTGCGCAAGCTGACCCGCTGGTTCTTGGGCTGCGACGGATTGATCACGTGCGCAGGGGCGGGCGGCGCCAGCGGCGGCACGGCCGCCAGAGTCCCACTGGCTGCCCCGAGCACGGGCCCGCCACGCCGGCTGGTCACGAAGGATCCTTGGGCTGGTGCTGTTGCTGGGCTGGCTGCGGTTTCTGGCGGCCCGCGCGGCCTCCGCCCTCACTGAACACGAAGAACCGCTGCATGGGGTAGTTCCAAGCGTTACTCACGATGACCGCGGTGATAGCACGACCAAGGACGTACTGGACATGCAGGACATTGGCAAACAGGTGCTCACCCAGGGTGTTCAACCCCAGACTGACCAGCGCCACCAGCAGATAGCGGGCGATCTGCACCTGCACGTCCGCCCCGTCGGCGCGCCGGTAAGTCCATTGCCGCGCCAGGATGAAGTTGGTGATGGCACCCACGGTGGCCCCGACGCCGGTCCCGACCACCGGTGAGACGCCGGTCAGCTCAACGACGCCCACCATGGATATGAAGTCCGCGACGGTGGCGATCACCGAGGTGGTGTGGTGGAAGACCCACTGCTTCAGACGGGGGAACGACGTCAACGTACCCAACGTCCAAGCGACCTCAACGGTCTCAACGACGACCGAGGGAATGGGGTTCGTCCCCCACCCCCAGCAGCCCCGCGCCGGCAAGCTCGTGCGCCTTGGTGCCGGCCGCTGGCGCCGCCACGGCGAGGAGCGGGGAAGCGGCGACCGCAGCCACCGCCCGCTCGGAGTCGCGCCGGCGGATGGTGCGCACGATGGCGCGCAACCGCGCGATGACCGACAAGTTCGAAACCACGCCGATCAGCCCTACGGCGAAGATCATCGGACCCTCGCGGGCCAGCAGCGGTCCGTTCGGTCCCACGAGCAGCCCCGCGAATGGCGTCAAGCCCGCCGCGAACAGCAGATAGATGGCCCGCTCGGCGCGCCGCATGGAGCCGCGCGGCGGCGGGACGTCCAGCGCCTCCGCCTTGGCCGTCGAGTAGCTGACCATGAAGGCGCCGAACAGCGCCAGCAGCGAGAGCAGGCACAGAGGCAGCGAGAAGCGGTAGTGCATCACCAGTCCACCGATGAAGAAGAACTCTACATAGCGGTCCACCACGGCATCAAACGCCTCCCCGGCGTCTGACGCCGAACCGCGGCGGCGCGCCAGCAACCCGTCCACCGCGTCGCCCAGCGAGGCGAAGGTGGCGAGCACGCAGCCCAGGCCGAACCACCCCTGCGACACCGCAATGCCCGCCGCCAGGGCCGGCACCAGCGAAAAAGCGGTGACCATGTCCGGAGTGATCCCGGAGCGATGCAGAGCGGCGACGACCGGCTCGACCAGCCAGTAGCCGAACTCCATGAAGCCCTTGCCCACGAACACGCTTCCGCCGTCCTTGTCCGCGCGTTCATGGCGGACCCGCCCCCTGAAGATTGCCCGCGCGCCATAAGAACCCATGGTGGCGCCGGTCAAAACCAGCATGGCGTACGAAAAGGTGATGTCTCGCATCTGCCGCCGGCCAGCCTAGCACTGCAGGCGGAGCTTGCGGGGTTCCGACGACAACTCCGTCTCGGCGTCACCCAGGGGCAACTCTCGCGAGCCATCGCGGGCCGAGGCGTAGGCCGTCTGGATGAGCTGCACACACAGGAAGGCCTCCTGCGCTTCCCGGCCCACCCATTCGCCCTTGGCGATCTGCCGCTTGAAGTCGTCGAACAGCGAGTTGAACCAGGTCACGTGGCTGGAATCCATCCAGTCGGAGGGGACATCCAGCCGTTCAAATTTCCACCCCGCCTGCACCCCGGCCACCTCGCCGCCGGTCTGCAGGCGCGCCACCTCGATGCTGTCGTCTTCCACGCGAATGGCACCCCGATCGCCGTGGATGGTGTACAGGACCTTGCGGACCCCCGCTTGCCAGCTCAGGTGCGCCGAGGCCACCCCGGTGGGGAAGCGAAGGCTACAGCTCAGGTCGTCCTCCGTGTCGAAGGCGCCCAGCGTGGACATGCGCGCCGAGATTGCCGTGGGGTAGGCCCGCAGCCATTCGAAGGCCAGGTAGAAGGTGTGGCTGCCGTGATCCATGGCGATACCGCCACCAGAGTAGCGCTGCTCGCGGCGCCAATCGGCGCGCCATTCGGCGACACCGCGGGCGTGCGTGTTGCGGAAGGTCTGCAGGGTGACAAGGTGCACCCGCCCGATGTCACCGGTCGCGATCACCCGGCGCACCGCCTGCACCACGGGGGCGTGCTTGTAGTTGTGGCAGGGGTACAGCACGCGGCCCGCCGAACGGGCCAGATCCAGCATCTCCCGGGCATCGGCAATGGTGGTGGCCAGGGGCTTTTCGCACAGCACATGCAGTCCCCGCGCAAGCGCCGCGCGCGCCACGTTGGCATGCTCGGCCGGCGGTGTGGCGATGTCCACGAAGTCGAGATTCTTGGCCTCTGTCGCCAGCATGGTCAGGTAATCGGCGTAGACGCGCACGCCGGGAAGCTGCGCCGTGGCCAGTTCGCGCCGGCGAGGGGATAGGTCGGCCACAGCGACGATCTCGACATCAGCCCCGCGGTCGCCCGGTCCTCCGGCGGCCATGCGCTCGCGATACGCCGCGACGTGACCCTTCTCCATGATGAATCCGTAGCCGACGATCGCTCCTCTTAGTTTCTTCATGCTTTTGGTTAGGTCCGTTTTTAGTGGTCCAGGCCACAGGCTACCCGGGAAATACCCAAAAAGACTGCGGGAAGAACCCGACAAGATGAAAAGAAGGCCAATTAATTCGCCATTCCAGGCGCCAGGTCAAGGACACTCCCCCAATATCAGTAATCGGGCGGCGAGGGGAGGACAAAGCAGTGCCGACGCGCGTCGCCCGGACCGCCCCCCGAGGCGAGGGGAAGCGTACCGCCGCCCCCACCATTTCGGGTCTAGAACGGGCATGCCTGGATAGACATTTGCGGTTCGAGGTACTAGCTTGCTTGCCCATGATCATGCCGGATGACCGGTTCCGGGCCGCAGTACGGGCGAAAATCTCCGCCCAGAATGGGCAACGGGGACCGGCGCGCCTCGGCCCCACAATCCTGATGAGTTCTGTCTATCCGAGAAGCAAGGGCCGCCGGGAAGCAGGCGCCCCTGACCACAAATTTCCCGAGCCGGGCATCGGACAGCCACCCGATCCGGTCCAAGCAAAACCAAACTGATGCCAAATTCGCAGATTCACTGCAGCGTCCCTGCTGTTTCCACCCTTTCGTTTTCCCGGTCACGCCTCGCCAGGCGGCGCCCCGCAGCACCAACGTGGGCGGCAGGCCAGCGAATGGTGGTGGTCGCGGCCCTGGCGCTTTCCCTGTCCGTGGTGCTGGGGGCGGGACTGACCGCCGTCGCGCACGCCGAGGTGATCGAGTTGCTGGACAAGACCAAGCTGAACGCAAAGATCATCCACTACTACGACGGCGTGTATACAGTCGAGGCCGCCGGCCAGACCCAGAAGATTCCGCGCGACAAGATCCGCTCCATCGGGTTCGCGTTGCCGCCGGCCCGCCCCGAGTTTTCCACCCCCGAGAAGACGTTCGAGCGTTGGCGCAAGGGATTGGTCGAAGGGGCGATGGACCGGGTGATCGACTGTTATGCGTTGATGTACCAGGGGTTGCTGGC
>JBDSME010000242.1:0-4155 GCA_039916065.1 Polyangia bacterium | reverse complement strand
GCCAGCCCAGCCACAGGCAACAGGTACACCAGCACCTGGTGCCCGGTCCTGAAGCCCGTGACCTGCTCGAGCAGCCACAAGAACAGGGCGGAGGCCGCCCCGCACAGCACCCCCACGAGGCCCCCCAACACCACCCACTGGCCCAGCGCTGCCAGGCCCTCGCGGGCCGCCTTCATCTTCATGGGCGCGGACCGCCGTCGGCAAAAGCCGGGGACGCCTGTGTTCGGATCGCTGGCGGGCCTTTTGACGGAGCCGCGCCAACTTCACCGGCGGCGAGATCCAGCGCGTCGGCGACCAGCCACACCGCCAACACCGGTCCGACCAGGGACAAACCGCCCTGCATCCCCCACAGGCTGACCTGTTGAATCAGATAGGCGGCCAGCAGGGAAGCCCCGCACACCTGGCGTAGGGTCGCGGACCGAAAGCTGCGGGGGGACAGGTACCAGACCATCCCTGGCAGCGAGACGATGATGACGTCGTAGTGGTGCAGGTAGGGGCTGCAAGTCACGGCCATTAGCACTGTTATCCCCAGGAGGCGGGGCAGGGCGCTGCTTTTGCGATCCGCCTTCAACCACGCCCAGCCGGTCAAGGCGGCCAGGGGGAGCGCACACGCCAACCAGAGCGCTGTTCGCAAGCGGGGCGTATGAACAAACGACCACCAGAAGGCAGCGATGGTGTGCTGTCTCCAGGTCGGAATTTGGTCGACGATGGCGGACACCGTTCGCATCGCTTCCAGGTATCTCATCCAGACGGTAGCGCCCAAAGGAATGGTGCTGAGAAGCAGCACCGAAAAACCCGCCAGCCAGCCAAGCAGCATCCGGCGCTCGCCGCGCGCCACGAACAAGAGCGGGAACACCAGGCCCAGGTTCGGCTTCAGCATCATCAGGCTGATGATCATCCCAGCCCGAACGGGCTGTCCCCGTGTCCACAGGAACAGAGTCGCGCAAATGAACAACAGATACCAGGGGCTCGGCTGGCCGAGGGCCAGCGCGACCGTCCAGCTCGCCGACCCGAGCACGGCAAGAACCGCCCAGCCGAATCGCTTCAGATCGCCTGGTAGGACCCGCTGGAGAAACCACATGGCGGCCGCCATGGCAAAGATGCTGGCCGCCGTGCTCGCCAGATAGCCCCCGGTTCGCGACAGCAGCCCGAACGGCAGGATCGCCCAGACGAAGTACGGCGGATGCAGAAACGGCAGGCCCTGGGTATGCCCCGGGTAGATCTCCGAGGCGCGCCCGTCGAGCACCAGGCGGGCGGTGTCGTAAAAATGACGCCAATCGCGGTCTGCACCGCTCGCGGCGTCTGCCATCCAGAGCCCTGCCCACAACATCGCGTTCGCCAGCGCCAACCAGGGCCCGAGGAGAGTCAGCCAGCGACGCAGTCCACCCACGCGAGGCCATACTACCACCGCCACCCAGGCAGGCGGACGGGCCTGGCGCATGCTCGCAACGTTCGCCGGGCCCAGCCACGCGCCTCTTGCGAGTATAGGACGAAGCTATCACGGTCAGAGGCAAAATCTATTTTCAGTTATCGGCAACCGACGCCATTGTGATGACTGGACACACTCACACCCAGAGAACGCCGTGGCCTACAAGGAACAGAGTGACAGCGAGAGCGAGCCGAACCGGAAGCGGCTGCGACCTTCTGGCGGTGGGCGGGGACTAGCGCCCGGGCGCCACTGCGAGTCCGCCAGCGTGCTTTTTCGCAAGGCCGGATGTCACAGCAACGGATGGTATCTCGTCGTATGGGGCGAGGAGGTTCACCATGCTGTCTACGAGGGAATGCACGGCAGGTAGCCACTGTGTATTCTCAACCTCCTCGCGATTTTCCACCCAGGCCGTGACACGGCGCGGCCCATTCCGGCCGGCGCTGACATGGCTGAAGGCGGTTCACCCCGAAAGGGAAGCACACATGCGTCAATCGAAAATTGTCTTCACGGCCTCCTTGGGAGCACTGATCGTCTTCGCCCCGCAAGCGGAGGCACACTTTCAGCTCGTCTCGCCCAAGAACTGGTGGACCATGGCGTCCGACGGCTCCCCGCAGAAGACGCCTCCTTGCGGGAACGAAAAGACGAGTGGCACGGTCGCTACCGCAATGGTGACAGCGGTCCAGCTGGGACAGTCGATTCCAGTGCAGGTCGCGGCGACCATCGCTCATCCTGGCTGGTATCGCATCTCGCTCAAGCAAGGGGCCAGCTCGACGCAGACGACGACGTCGCTCCCCGATCCGCCCACGCTCGGTGCTGCCGGTTCCGCGAAGCAGTGCACGCCTGCCTTCATCGACAACCCCGTCTGGTCGCCAACGCAACCGGTCCTCGCCGACAAGCTGGGACTACCCGCCGGATCCACTGACACCAACGTCACACAGAGCGGAACCAAGACGTTCAACGTCACGATGCCGTCGAACGTAACCTGCACCCAGGCGAGCCCCTGTACGCTCCAGGTCCTGATGTTCATGACGGACCACCCGTCCGGGAGCTGCAACTATCATCATTGCGCGGACATCAGGGTAGCAACGAGCCCTGGCGACGGCGGTGTGTCCGACGCCGGCACCGACGCGCTTGATGACGGAGGCCAGGGAGGGTCTGGGATGGGCCCCGGTACCGGTGGGGCAGATGGAATGGGGACCGGCGGCGCGGCGGGAACCACGGGCAGCGGTACCGGCGGCGCTTCTTCGGGGGGAACGGGCGGCACCGCCAACGGCGGAAACTCGTCGACAGGGGCGGGGACCGGCGGCGTGGCGGCGGCTACGGGCAGCGGAACGGGCGGCACTTCCTCTTCGGGCGCGGGCCACGCGGGAACCGGCGGCACCGGCGCCGGCGGGACCGGGACCTCGTCGACGGGGGGGGGTGCTCAAGCGGGCACCAATTCGGGCAGTAGCGGAGGCGGCGGATGCTCGCTGGGTGTCAGCGGACCCGTGGCGCCGCGGACGCTCGTTATGGTGCTCGCTTTCGCTTTCGCTTTCGCTTTTTGGCGTAGACGCTGTAAAAGTCGCTAACCGTCACAGACGGCACCCCCGAGGCACTGGCCTTCTCCGCCCCGCGCCAGCGACTAGCCAGATCGCACGCAGACGGCCGACAACGGCCGGCGAGAATGACGACCGTGGCGACCCGGGACCTGTTGGACTAAAACCAATGTGCCGCCGGTCTTGAGCACGCAGTCGTGGTCATCGCCGATCGCGCGATGCCAGGCGGGCAGCATCACGCTCGGTTTGCTTCGCCAGGATTGTGGCAAGCACCGCTCCGAGGCGTTTGTTTTCCACGACGACGCCCGCACTGACGTGGGGCTGCTTGTCGATCATGGAATAGGGGAGTTTGAGCCCGGCACAGGGAATCTCGACGCGACCATCTTCGCTGTAGAAGGCCACCGGCTTTCCGTGTCGTCCCAGATACGTCACCGTCGACGCGAAGTAGTCGAACGTCGATTCGGACTTCACGAATCGCAACCCCATCAAACGCGCCGAACCTGCCGCGCGCACAGTCCCATCAAATCCCCGGCCTTCTCCTGCGAAAGCCGCCCCTCAATCTACCAAGACGTACCGACACCCCCTTGGACCGGACTTAACCGGCTGCGTTGACTTGCCTTTCACGGCACGCGCTCGAACGCGTTGACAGTTTCCGTGATTCCACTATCCTCGGAGCCCACGAGCACCTATCGACTTCGGTGACGCTGCTGACGAAGAAGTACGGTGACCCACTTTTCTCATGGAACGCTACTTCCGTCGGTGAAGAGTCGCAGAATTCTGCTTCTTTCGAAGGAGGTAGGGACGAGGGCAAGATCCCGCACTTGGGCCCCCCTTCTGATTGCGGTGTTGTCGCTGGATTTTGGCTGTACGGCCAAGGTCAGCGAATCGCCTGCCTCGGGTAGCCCCAACATAGGCGGACCCGGATCGCGAACCGGATCAAACTCCGGTGGGGTCGGTGGCACGGGGGCGGGTGGTGCAATGGGCGCGGGTGGTGCGATGGGCGCGGGTGGTGCGATGGGCGCCGCCGGCGGCTCGGCGGGCTTGCCGGCGCTCAAATTGGACGGTGGTCCGGTCGTGCTCCGACGCCTCAATCGCGTGGAATACAACAACACGGTTCGGGATCTCCTGCAGACGACGTCGCGGCCGGCCGACAATTTTCCCGCGGACCAGGCCAGCTCCGAAGGGTTCGAC
>JBDSME010000241.1:0-20153 GCA_039916065.1 Polyangia bacterium | reverse complement strand
TAGTACCTCGCCACAGTGATTTCGATCGGTTGCGGAGGACTCGTTGGCAAAAAGCGACGTGCGACGTACCGAAGCTGTTTGTCCTCGCCCCGCGGAAGCGGGGAGAGGATAAAGGTGAGGGGACACGCCTGATTGCAGCGCCCTCCCCCTCACCCTCCGGCCTACGGCCCAAGGGCCTCGTATCTTGCTCTCCCCACTTTCGTGGGGCGAGGTGAGGAACTCCCCCGCAAACCAACCAATCAGATTCACTGTGGAGGGATCCTAGTCCCCTGGAGGGGTTGAGGCTTGCATATGTCGGCCAGGCATCTTTGCCAACGAGGACAGGACTATACTCCCGCGCCAAGACTTCCATGACTGACTCCTCGTTTCAACTCCATCCTCCCCGCACTTATCCCCAGCGCCTGTCCGCCACGGCGGCGGCCGTCGTCCTGGCTGGCGTGATCTGCCTCGCCAGCCCGGCGGCGCGGGCACAGTCGGGCGGTGACCTTCCCGACGCCACCTTTCGCCCCACGCGCGGCGTCTACATCCCCGGCGGCGCGCGGGCCGGAGACGCTGACGCCACCGCGGTGGAGTTGAACCCGGGACAGCTGCCGCTGCTCGGTGGCGGCGCGACCGCCCTCGTCGCCGACGTGTGGCGGGCGCGTGCGGCCATGCCCGGACGGGGCGCGGCTCTGATGCTGGCGTCGCCCCTCTGGAAAGGCGGAGCGATCGGCATGGGCCTGCACGGGATAGGCGCCAGCGACGGCGCATTGTCCAGTCACAGCAAGTTTCAGCTTGCCTACGGCATGGGGGGGCGGACCTTCGGCGTCGGGATCTCCTGGGCACATCTGTTCGGCGGTGGCGTGGGTGGCACCGACACCTTCGACGCCGGGGTGGGGTGGCGTCCCTTCAATGGCGTGGCGGCGGCATTCGTCATCGAGGACTTCGGGCGCCCACGCCTGCCCGAGACGTCCGAAGCCTTGCCACGACGGTGGGTGGGCGAGCTCGCCATCCGGCCCCTCGGCACGGATGTGCTGGAACTGGCGGTAGCGGCTCTGCACCTGGGCCTGGATGATGATCGTTGGTCGCGGCTGGGGACGCGGTGGCGCCTGGGCGCACGGCTGGGCGGGCCGTGGCGATTGCTGGCCGAGGTCGAACGGGCCCCGCGCCGTCCCGGGGCCCTGCCGCTCGGCACGGATTCGGGCGTGGATTGGCGTGCCAGCGCCGGTATCGCCGTGGACTTCGATCACGGCTCGCTCGCCGTGGTGGATCGACGGTCTTTCACGCCCGATGGCGTACCCGGCGAAAACTGGGGCGGCTCCGTGGTGTTGCGTACCCTGCACCAGCGGAATAGCAGCTCCGCCAGCCCGACGCGCGCCGTGCGGCTCACCGTGGAAGGCGTGGATTCCGATCGTGAATTTCTGACGCTGGCGCTGCGGCTGCGGCAGGTGGCGCGTGACAGCGTCACCAGCGCGGTGCTGTTGAAGGTGGAGAACGTGGAGCTCGGCCTGGGGCGCATCGAGGAGCTGCGCGATCTCATCGGCGAGCTGCGAGCGCGCGGCAAGCGCGTGGTGGCCTATGTGACCTCCGCCTCGACGCGCGAGCTGTACCTGGCCAGCGCGTGCGACAAGGTGGTGATGCATCCGGCGGGAGGGTTGACCTTCGCCGGCGTGGCTCAGGCCGTGACCTTCTACAAGGGCGCCATGGACCGGCTGGGCGTGGCGGTGGAGTTGGTGCGCATCGCGGAATTCAAGGGCGCCATGGAGCCCTACATCATGACCGGTCAGTCCGGGCCGGTGCGTGAGAACCGCAACCAGCTGCTGGATGACGTCTACGCCCGCATCTTGGATGGCATCGCCACCGGACGTGCCTCTTCGTGGGCGCCGCCGGCCGTCGCGTCGGCGTTGCAGGCGGCGCACCTCAAGGATCTGACCAACCTGGGAGCCTTCACCCCTCAGGAAGCACAACGGGTTGGGCTGATAGACGTGGTGCGCGATCAGCACGAGACGGAGCAGTACGTGCGCGAGTTGCTGGGTGACCGCGACCTGGACATCGTCGACGCGGACAAGGCGCCCCCGCGTTCGCCCCGGTGGACGCCGTCGCGCATTGCCGTGGTCATGGTGGATGGCACCATCACCGACGGGCCGAGCCAGGCGCTGCCCTTGAACCTGGGCGGTGTCGCCGGCGGAGACACCCTGGTCCAAGCGCTGGAGGAGTGCCGCCGCAATCGCGAAATCCGGGCCGTGGTGCTGCGGGTAAACAGCCCGGGCGGGTCGGCCTTCTCGTCGGATGTCATCGCCCGCGCGGTGGCCAGGGTGCGGGCCGCTGGCAAGCCGGTGGTGGCCTCAATGGGCGACGTCGCCGCATCGGGCGGGTACTACATCGCGGCGCCGACGGACACCATCTTCGCCGAGCCGTCGACCACCACCGGTTCGATCGGCATCTTCGCCTTCAAGCTGGATCTCAGCCGCCTGCTGGAAATGTTGTCCCTGAATGTGGAGGTGATGCGCCGCGGCCCGCACGCCGATCAGCAGGCAGCCTATCGCCCCTGGACGCCTGAAGAGCGAGAGATCGCCGCGCGCAAGATTCGCCATCTGTACGAGATGTTCACCGCCACGGTGGCCGCCGGTCGGCAGTCGCGCGGCCTGACCCCGGCGCGCGTCGACGAGGTCGGCCGCGGTCACGTCTGGACCGGCTCGCAGGCGCGCACGCGCGGCCTTGTCGACGAGATGGGTGGGGTGGTGGCGGCGGTGGATCGGGCGGCCGTGCTGGGCGGCATTCACATGCTCTACAACGAAGCCCCCGACCTGCTGGTTTTGCCCCGCGCCAACAAATCCATCCTGCAAACCTTGGCCGGCATGAGCGACGAAGCTCTTGACTCGCCGCCGCCCCTACCACCGCAACAGCTCCCCGCCACGCTCAAGCCCGCCGCGCGGCTGGTCGCCCCCTACCTCCTGGGCACCGGCACCGGCATCGAAGCGCGCCTCCCTTTCGATCTCGACGTCCGTTAAATTCGCCGTGACTACGGCTGGCGACGGTGGTGGCGCCACAACGCGAACAGCAGGAGCGATGCCGCCAGCAGGGCCACGACCAGGCCGAACGGCGTGCCGCGCATCAGCGTCAGCCCTTCAATAAGCTCTTTGATCAAGGCGACGAGTCCCCGCAAGACCAGGCCACCAAAACGCAGCGCCAGGGGAATCAACACCAGCACGAAGAACACCGTCAACGGAGCCCGCGTGGGCACGCCCCGCCCCCCGGACGCGGTGGTGTGGTTGGACGCGCGCCTCCCCACCGTCGACGAATCGTCCCGGCGGGTATCGTCTAACGCAGCGCGCTGGGCCGGGTCAGACAGCACTTCGTAGGCCCCGTTGATCTCCGCCATCTTGGCGGTGGCCAGCTCTCGCAGTGAATTGCCCTGATGCAGGTCCGGGTGATACCGGGCGCCCAACGCCAGATAGGCGGCGCGAATCTCGGCGGCGGTCGCGGTCCTCGGCACGCCCAGGACGAGGTACGGATCCGACTCGGCGGCTGCGTGCATCACCGCCTTGTTTCTGACAGGTCCAGGCGGAAACACAACCTGGGCGCGGGGAGGGGTCACGCAGAACCTGCGAAAGCCCGGAACGGGCGATGCGGCCGACCCGACTGTTTGGAGCTCAGGTTGCGGTATCAGGCACAGACACGGGCACGATGGACAACGAGGCGGTAGAAGGTCACATCATTGCAACTGCGCCGCCTTGAAAGCGCGACAGGTCCCACGAAAGAAAAGAGACGACAAGATGCCCGACGCTGGATCTAACAACTCAAAGCCCGGGCCTCCGGCCGGGGGCCCGCTCGACCCGGGAACATCACGTCGCATGCTGCTGCTGCTGCCCCTCATGCTGGTGGCGATGTGGTTCTGGAAGGCGTACACCGAGGGAAACACCCAGCCGCCCATCGCCTACTCTCAACTCTATCAATGGATACAGCAGGGCAAGGTCGAATGGGTCGTGCTGGATGGCGAGACCATCGACGCCAGAATGAAGAGTCCCGAGCCGTTCGAGGGCCGGCAGATCAAGGATCTGCAGACCAACATCGCTCCCAACGATGCGCAGCTTCTGCCCTTGCTCCGCCAAAAAGATGTGCGAATTACCGTCAAGAGTCAGAAGCAGCCCTTTGCGGTGCAGGTGTTACTCACGCTCCTTCCCTGGGCCTTGATCATCGGTGCGTGGGTCTGGATGTCGAAGAGAACGAAGGGAATGCTGGGCGCGGGTGGAATGTTGGGAGGCCTGGTCAAGAACCAGAGTCGCAAGTTCGACAAGGCGACGTCGGTGAATGTGACCTTCGACGACATCGCGGGATTGAAGGCCGCCAAATCGGACCTTCAGGAAATCGTGCAGTTTTTGAAGGAACCGGAGCGGTTTGCGCGCCTGGGTGGGAAGGTGCCCCGGGGTGTCCTGCTGGCAGGCCCCCCGGGAACCGGAAAGACGCTCCTGGCGCGCGCCGTGGCCGGCGAGTCGGGTGTCCCCTTCTTCTCGACCAGCGCGTCGGAGTTCATCGAGATGTTTGTGGGCCTGGGCGCGGCCCGCGTTCGCGATCTCTTCAAGGAGGCCAAGAAGAGCGCTCCCACGATCGTGTTCATCGACGAGATCGACGCCGTCGGACGTGCCCGGGGCGCGGGGATGGGGGGAGGCAACGATGAACGCGAGCAGACGCTGAATCAGTTGCTCTCGGAGATGGATGGGTTCGAGCGCACCGACCTGGTGGTGGTGATAGCGGCGACCAACCGCCCCGACGTGCTAGATCCCGCGCTCCTCCGGCCGGGACGCTTCGATCGCCGCATCCTGGTGGATCGGCCGGAGTTGGCGGCGCGCCGGGCCATCCTGGGCGTGCACAGCAAAGGGAAGCCACTGGCGCCCGACGTCGACTTGCAGATCATTGCCGAGAACAGCCCCGGGTTCTCCGGCGCGGATCTGGCCAATCTGGTCAATGAAGCCGCCCTATCGGCGACGCGCAAGGGGCGAGAGAAAATCGCCGCGGACGATTTCGCCGAGGCCTTCGACAAAATTGTCCTCGGCGATCCGCGCGAGGCGAAGCTTGACGCCAAGGAAAAGCGACGCGTGGCTGTCCACGAGGCCGGGCACGCCGTGGTGGCGCGTTACTCTCCTGAAGCCGAGCCGCTTCATCGTGTGACCATCATTCCCCGGGGCATGGCGCTTGGCGCCACCCAGCAGAGCCCGGGCGCGGACCGGCACCTGATGGCGCAACCGGAGCTGGAGTCCCGCCTGCGCGTGTTGATGGGCGGTTACGCGTCCGAGCGCCTGGTCCTGGGCAGCATCTCGACGGGCGCCGAGAACGACCTCAAAGAGGCGACGCGACTCGCCTCTCACATGGTGGCGCACTACGGAATGAGCGACCGGCTCGGGCCGGTCTACTACGACCACGACGCCGATCATCCTTTCCTTGGGCAGCGCATGGGCACAGAAAGCGGGACCAGCCCCTCGACCATCGCCGTGATCGAGGAGGAAGGCCGTCACATCCTTGGTGAGGCCATGGAACAGGCGATGGCCTTGCTGACGCAGCGACGGGCAGAGCTGGACCGATTGGTGGCGGCATTGCTCGAACACGAGACGCTGGAGCGCGACGAGCTGGCCGTGATCCTGGGCGCGGCCCCCGCGTCCCTGCCCGCACCAGCGTGAGCGGGCCCGCGGCTCCCCCCGGAGCTGCGCCGGGAGCGCGATGGTGGCGGGGGCCCCCCATTGGTCGTCATTGCGTCGCGGTAATGCCGCCGTCCAGATACAGAGTTTGCCCGGTGAGGAAGTCGGACGCACCAGACGCTAGAAACAGCGCGGCGTGCGCCACGTCGTCGGGCTCCGCGATGCGGCCCAGGGGAATCCTGGCGACCAGCCCCTCGTAGAAGGTCGCGTCGGAGAGCATGTGGGCGACCTGGGCCGTGCGGACGAACGTCGGCGCCACGACATTGACGTTGATTCGATGAGGCGCCCACTCCGCGGCCAGCTGTTTGCAGAGGATCGCCAGTCCACCTTTCGCCGCGCAGTAGGCGGCGTAGCCCCTCCCGCGCAGCGCGAGCAGCGACCGGACCGAGCCGATGTGTACCTGCTTACCGCCGCTCCCCTGCTCAATCATCCGCCGCGCGGCGGCCTGCGCCTGGAACATCGCCCCCTTGAGGTTCACGTCGAGTACGTGGTCGAACGTCTCCTCGCTGACGTCGGTGGCCATTTCTTCCCTGTTCAACCCCACGCAGTTGACCAGGATGTCCAGCCGCCCGAGGCGGTCCGCCACCTCGTCGACCATGCGCCGGGTCGACTCGACGGAAAGCACGTCGAACTCGGCCGCATACGCGTCGTGCCCGCGCGCGCGCAGGCCCTCGGCGCACGCGCGCGCTTTACTTCCATCGTGGCCGCTGATGACCACCCGGGCCCCGCGTTCGCCGAACGCCTGGCACACAGCCGCGCCGATGCCGCCATACCCGCCGGTCACGAGCGCCACCTTCCCGTCGAGCCGAAGCAGCTGATCTGGTGAGATCACGGCCCCAGCCTATCAGGGGCCGCCACCAGACGCTCACTCTCCGGATTTTCGACCCGCCACCCCCCTCGCAGTGCCTTTTCGCGTCGTGCGAGCACCGGACGCGCGTCAGCGCAGCTTGATCACCGACAACGTGTGCGGCGCGTCCGACTTCATGTTGTTCGCCATCTGCGCCGCTGCGAACCCGGAGTCAAAGTTGGCAATGATCAGATAGTGATACCCAACAACCAACCTCTCGTCGTCCTCGCGGTACGCATCAACCGACCTCCGAATGTTGTATTCAAAAAGGAATGTTCGAGTGGAAACGAACCGGGTCCAGAAACATCACGCGGAGTGTATGGACCGTGCAGTTTTCCGTCAATGGCGCCCAGTGCGTAGGCCGAGTTCGGGCAAACACGCTTGGATCCTGTCCGTCACGCGAGTAAGTGGCATCATCACACTTAAATTAACCACCGGGCCGAGCGAAATGCGCAAGAAAGGATGTTGCGGAAAGGGGGAGGAGTGACGGGCCCCTATGCGGACTATCTAACGAGGGCGGAGACCGACTCGGTTGCGCCCCCTCCTGACAAGATCCCCCATAACGAGCCGCACCCCCACTCACGAAGCGCGGAGACCAGCGAGGGCGCGGGTGGCGCGGAGTGGGGGGGACCCCGATGTGGTCAGAGGGCAGCGCGTCGTGCCGTGCACGACCGATTCCGATGCGCCTCGATCTTGAACTGCCATCCCAAGCCGGGCTCGTTCTCGCCCTCTGACCGCGGCGGGGAGGACCCACGCAGCGACAGGACCCGCAACCGAGTCGGTCTCCGCCCCGCTTAGATAGTCCGGATTCCCTGCATACATTTCATCACGTCTCGTCACGCTCATCACGTCCTGTTCAAACCTGCGTTCGTCCGGGTTGGGGTCAAGTTCCGGTCCGATTCTCGCGATGTATTCCATTGTGTGGCCCGCCAGGCGCCAGGACCCGGAACAAGGCACCGTCGCGATCATGATGGCCTTGTGCATAACCGTGTTCTTTGGCTTCGCGGCACTGGGCTTCGATCTGGCCTACGTGCGCTTGGCGCGTCTTCAACTGCAGAACGCCACCGACGCCGCCGCGCACGCCGCGCTGGTGCGGTTGCGCGCCACCGGGAACGTGGGCAGTGCGCGGGCGATGGCCAAGAGCGTGGCGGCCCAGAATTACGTCTGGGGGAAGTCCATCACCCTGCAGGACGCCGAGATCGTCTTCGGCGGCTGGAACTTCGACGCCAAGACCTTCACCAATGGTGTCTCACCGGCCAACGCGGTCCAGGTGAAGGGGACTCGCAGTTCCACCAGCGGCGTGAACGGGGCTGTGGGGCTGACCTTCGGGACCATGCTGGGCAGGTCCAGCATCGACCTGCAACACTACGGAACCGCCGCGTACCGCATCCGCAGCATCGTGGTGGCCCAGGACATCACCGGAAGCTTCAGCGACAGCATCGATACCGCGTGCTCGGCGGACGTGACCATGCTGGACACGCTTCATTCATTCAACATTCCCGCCGATCGCATCGGTATGCAGGTCTTCACGGGCGGCTCCACCCTGTTCACGCCGCTTACCTATCTGCAGGCGGACTATTCCAGCGTGCAGGCGCAGTGGCGCGGGGATGGCAAACTAGTGAGCAACACGAGCAAGACGTCAGGGATTACGATCTGCCATAAGCTCGACTACGCCACTCCCTACGGGTCGCCGTACGATCACGGCTGGATGCCGGCCTGTTCACAAGGGGAGATCAGTCGCCCGGACCTGGGGACAGACGGAACCAATCCGGGGGCTGCCATCAAAGCGGCCATGGATCAATTGCAGACCCAGAGCAACCCATACGAGACCCGGGTGATCGTTCTGATAACCGACGGTGAACCCAGCTGCTGCACCACCGTCAGGAACTCCGCAGGCAAAATCACATACTTGAAGTGCAACCCGGGGGATGCCTGCTCGGATGCTCGCGCCCAGTACGGAGTAGACATGGCCAACGCGGCCGATGCCGCCGACATCAGCATCTTCACCATCTCCTTCGGGGCCAGCGTGAGCCAGGCGAAGTACACCGCCGGGCTGGCCCGCGGTATCGGCGTTGCGTACGACACCCCCTACGCGACGGAGCTGGCCGCCATCCTCATCAAGATCGCTGGGACCATCCCCATCGCGCTCGTGCAATGACCCCATGATGATGCCCCTGCTTCGCGCATGTGTTCGGGCCCGGGGGCAGCGGGCCGTCACCTCCGGGCGCCGCGCTGGGCGCATCCGCAATCGGGGCGCCGCCGCGGTCGAATTCGCCCTGATCTTGCCCGTCTTGCTGACCGTGGTTTTCGGCCTGATGGAATACGGTTGGATCTTCTATCAGCAGTTCAACCTCGCCAGCGCGGTGCGCGACGGCTTGCGACAGGGGGTCACCGTTTCGCAGTCGGCATCGCCCGACCCTCGGGCCACCGCCGAGCAAAAGGCCACCGACGATCTGGCCACCATGGGGATCCCCTCCTCAGCCGTGACGGTGACCGCCGTGTACGCGGGGGCATCCCCCACCAAGACCATGACCCTCACGGCGTCCATGACCTACAAGAAGCTGATCGGGTTCGTCCCCACACCCGCGCAGCTTCGCTATGGCATGACCATGATGCTGGAGCTGCAGTAGTAAACAGCTCCGCTGTTTCTGTGTCAGTTGCTGAAGGCGTGGCGGAAGGCGCGGATGTCGCCGAGCAGGTCAACTCGATAGTTGAGGTAGTAGTCCACGGCGTTGAAGATCTCCAACGCCTGCGTGTATCTGGTCTGTAGGGCCATCGCGTGCGCCATGCTGGTGTCAGCCTTGGCGGCAGCCTGCGCCGCATCGAGTTGGGTGCGCGCCGTGTACCAGTCGGGTAAGCCCACGCCGCCGACCGTGCCGTACTTCTTTGGAAGGGTGCCGGGGGTGCCCGGTTGACCCACGATCTGATTCAGCTCCTGCAGCACCGTCACGCCAATGCCAGGTCGCGCCGGATCGACCTGGGCGGCGCGGTAGACCAGATGGGACAGGGGATCGACGTACTCGACCACGGGCGTTCCCGGAGCGTAAGTGACGTCATCGCTGGAACCTTTCAAGGTCACGTTGGTGTAGCTGGAGAAGTCCAGGGTGCTGTCCCAGGTCGAATCGAGCTGGGCCAGGGCTAACCCCAGGGCGTAGTAGCGGATGGTCTTGTTGACAGGCGTATCAACACGCTTGGCGGTCGGCAACAAATAGGGCGGGGTGGGGAAGCTGGCCTTGCCGAAGGTGGTGGGATCCACCACCGGTGCCGGCGTGTATGCCCCACCGGTCACGTAGCCGCCGTAGACGGAGGCATCGTTGCGAATCACACCGGACAGGAGGTTCAGCATCTGATCCTTGAACAGCCGGTAGTAGTTGATCGAGTAGCGGTCCTGATCGGCGAAGCTGTCCACCCGGAAGAAGCGCGCCTGCGTGCTCGTCAATGCTTGAAGCGCCGCCAGCTTTTCATAGAGCGACCCCGCGCGCGTGATCCGATAGTAGTAGTCGTCGGAAAAGGCGATGTAGTACGGCTTGCCGTCCGGCACTCCGATGTCCATCTGGGGAGCGTCGTTGTGGCACGTGTTCTGCGGTCCGATCCCGGAGTTGACGATCAACACGTCGGGACTGAGGTCCGTGGCGCAATGCGGTCCCGGTTCCGGCGTCTGCAGCACCTCGCCCAGCGTGTTCAGCGACAGCATCGCCGCGGCCAGCAGATCGTCGGCGAGGTAGGATCCCGAGAGGGCATCGCCGTAGAAGTAATAGAACTGGAAGGCTTCGCTGAACCGGTTGAAGTACCGCCCGCTCAACCGAGACAGATAGCTGTCCACGCTCCAGCCTAGCCGCCCGCGCTTGTAGGCGTTGAAGACGTAATAGTTCTTGTATAGGTCGATGACGTTGTTGACGATCTCCTGCTGGCTGGCACCCATGTCCCACACCTTGCAGTCGAGGTTTCCCTCGAATTCGTCGCTACAAAACTTGTAGGGACGTTCCTTGACCTCATCAAGCTGAGGGGCGTTGGTCGCCACGTCCCCGTACTTTTGTTCCAGCGCCGCCACCGCGTTGCGATAGCGCTGCACGGACACCTGATCGACCAGTGCGATGCCTCCCACCATGTCAGGGATTTTCCGGTAGTCGCCCGAGAAAATATCGCTGCTCAGGGAATTTCCGAACGACGTGACCTCCTTGGCCATGGTGTCGATGAGCTGCCCGTAGCCGAAACGAATCGCGGCGTAGTCGTATCGGCCCAGCCCCTCCACGTCGGTGTTGAACCGGGAGCCGTAGTCCATGACCGTCGAGTATTGGTGCTCGCCCAGTGATTTGGCGGCCCATTGCGCTTCCGGGACGCCGGTGCGGATGTCCCAGTAATCCTTGCCGTAGTTCAAGGCATCGGTGGACCCGGCGAAGTTGTGGCGCAACCCCATGGTGTGACCCATCTCGTGATCCGCCAGGCCACGAAGGATCTTGGCGCGCAAGGTCCTGAAGAGCTGCTCGCCCGACAGATCTGCGAGCTTGACGGCGGTCCCCAGGATGGCGTCGTCGGCGAAGTCGGCCGTGAACAGGCAGCCGTTGATGGCCAGCTTCTGGAACCGCTCCCGTCGGGCCTGCCGCTTGTTCTCACTCAACCAGTTCACGGGCGACGCCCTGTCCAGCGCATCCGCCGGGATGTCCTGCAAGTGCGTCCGCCCCGGAATGTAACCGGGGACGAAGGCCGCCAGGATGTCCTCGGTCATCATCTGCTTTTCCAGGGCGGTGCCCTTCAGAACTGCCAGCTTGGTGTCCACCGCGAAGGGGTCCACCTTGACCAGACGCGCCGCGGATGTGGCGCTCCCGCTCGAGCGGCTGCCCGGAATTCCTCCGGCTGTCGTGAGGGCGTGGGCGTAAGCCCGCGCCTCGGGCGTGACGACCAGGGCTTCGCGCTGCCGCCGATTGGCGGCTGTCTCCTTCAGCACGTCCGTGATCCGTTTGCCTGACAGAAGGTCGTCTGAGCTGAGCTTCCCGTTGGCCATGTCCACGCTGTCGGCGGCGAATTGAGCGTAGGTATCCAGCGCCGCGCCGTACATGTACAGCGTGGCCGAAACGATCTCGCCCGTCTCCGGATCCGGCGATGATGGCCCATACCCCAGGGGGGCCGAGGTGGCGCCCTGGGGCCGATCGACCCAGTACACGAACGAGTAGCGCAGATCGCCGTTGCGCTGCCAGGTGAACTTTTTGGTGTCATCGTCAGGCAAGGACTGCGTGAGAGCCTCCAGCGCGCTACACACCGGGACCAGAGAGGCCTTGGTGACCTTGGTGGGATCTAGCCCGGTCTTGTCCTGCAACAGGTCGGCGGTGTCCTTATGGTCATTGAGGTACTGCTGCACCCCGGTGATGTTGCAAGAGTTTCGCTTCAGCACGAACACGTCAGGAATCGTCGGGGCGTTGGCGGCGGCCATCATTTCAGACTCCGTGAGCTCCGCCTTCTTGCCCACCAGCCCCCGCAGCGCCCCCACCGTCCGCTTCATGGCGTCGTTCCATTCGCCGACCACCTTTTGGGCTGTATCGAACAACGCGGGGTCGTCGTCGGGGAACTCCACGTTCAGGTAGTAGGGGATCTGCCGGGTGACCCGCTGGTCCTCCGGGATCCGTCGAATCTTGCCGGCATCGTCCAGCACCGGAGCGCCCACACCGTCACGGATGATGGTCTTGTCCCAGATGTTCCAGCGGTTCGCCAGGTACTGCCGTTGCGCTTCTGTGTTTCCCAGCCGCCGATCGTAGTACTGCCGGACGGTGCGGAAGAAACCAAACTTCTTGAACTGTTCGGCGGTGAGTGTGTAACAGTCAGCGGCGGTGTACTTGCCCCCAGTTTGGGACAGGACGGCGCTGGTGCAGCGATAGGCACCATCGTCGGTGAATAGCACCGAGATCGGTTGCCCGTTCGCGTTCAGCAACGGGACTTGATCGGGATACTCCAGCGGTTCGTACTCGCTGGCCTTGACGGCCCAGAAGGAGTGCCGCAGCCCCACTTTCGCCGGACCACAATTGGAAACCCCCACGTCGTCGGGCGCCGCCATGTTCGCACAAGCTCCATAGTCTGGAGTGGCTTGCACCTGCACGCTGACGTCGATGTAGTCCTTGGTGAAGATGGGCCGTGCTGGATTGGTGAGCTCCAGTTCGCTGGCCGAGCTGATTCCGGCCGAAACCGCCTGCAGCGACAGATCCATGAAGGGGTTGGCCAGCTTGTCCGTCGACCAGTCGACCCGCATGAATTCCCGCTGCGCCCAGGGGCGGTCGTTGGTGTTTTCGCTGATGACGTTGGTCTGCTCGCCCGTGCCCGGGTTGTATTCCCGCTTGACGTCGAAGTGCGACAGAATCTTGAATGACACCACCGGGGTGTCAGTGTTGTTCGCGCCTCCGGTGATGGGATTCTCAGTCCCCGGCGTACTGTCGTAGGCGCGATAACCGGTGAGCTGGTCCTGGGTGATCTTGAAGACCACCTTGTCCATGCTTCCCTGCATGCCTTCAAAGGCCCAGCCGTTGGTGGGGGGAACGTCGACCACGGTCCAGCGGTAATAGAACTGCTTGGGCGTTCCGTCCGCGTTCACGAAGAACGCCTTGGCCAGCTTGTCGGGCTGGGAGCGATCGATGTCTCCCTTGCCCGCGCATCCCACGGCGATCAGGGTGGTGGCCAGCAGCAGCAGTGCCAGCGTCGGCATCGGCATCGGATTACCAAGACGCGAATACCAGCGCCCGGCGACAGGCAAGGGGGAAGTGATCGGACAGGTGACAGGTCGGCGCGGCATCTCGGTCCTCCTACAGCGTTCCGCTCAGGCTCACGAAGGCCTGGGTGTAGTTGTTGGCGTTCGTACCTGAAGAGTCGAAGAAGGGAAATCTCAGGTGTTGGTATCGCCCATCCAGGGCCGGCTGAAAGCTGGATAGCCCCAGGCTGGCACCGAAGTGATCGGTGAACGAGTACCCCAAAGAGACGATGCCCCAGGTGGAGTCGGAGCGTCCGATGGCGCTCGAGTCCAGCATCGCCTCGATGTTGGGGTCGACTCGGTAGTGGAAGGCGTTGGCGACCAGGAGGATCACGGCCAGGCTCCATTTGCCCTTGCCCAAGACCACCGTTCCGCTGCTGGTGAATGAGTAGTTCGTGTTCACCGGTCCACCGCAGCGGTCGGATTCGGACGCCGATGGCGAAACCGACCCAGCCGTGCCCACCCCGTTGCCCTGGAAAGGACGACAACCGGAGGTGTCACCGGGATGACTGCCGCGCAACTCGCTGCTGTACACGTATTTGGTGAAGATGCTGGCCAGGGCCAGGGTGAGGTTCCAGTTTCTCTCCGGCGTGGGATCGTTCCCTATCGGGAACGTGCGGGTGAGGCTCAGCCCGCCCGCCAGGCCGGTCACCATGTGGGCGTAACGGCTCTCGTACGATATCGGTATCACCAGGCGCAGGGTTCCTCCCAGACGGATTTTCGAGGTTTGGAAGCGGTGCAGCTCCTTGGCCGACAGCCACAACCAGATGTCGTAGGGGTTGAAGCCCCGTCCGTTCGGCGCCGCGGACTTGGTGAGCTCCTCTTCCACGTACAGGCGGCCGTTGAGGGAAAGCTGGAAACGGGTGCCAAGATCGAAGGTGGGGCGGGCGTAGACCGCGGTCGATACGTAAGAGTCGTGGTAACCCGACGCATAAAAGGTCCCGCTCCCTACGTAGCTGCTCAGCTCCAGGCTCGATCCGGCCATCTTCCTGATCCAGCGGGAACGATTCTGGTCGTCGGCCGGCTTGGCCACCGTGCCGAGCTGGTCCTTGGTGAACCCGTCCGCGCGGACAACCGCGGGAAACTGCGTGACCGCCAACACCGCTAGCGTTCCCGCGATGCGCGCATATGGGGCCGAATACTTCACGAACCCTCCGGGCCCTGAGTCCATCGATACAGAGTGGGCGCGAAGCCTAGCACAGCGATTGGGACCCGCGAGCGGTACCCCCGATGTTTGTGGCGGTAAGTGCGGGAAACTCATCGCAAATAGGACGGTTTGCCCGTGCGACCTTACGGAGCCCGCGCGGTCACGCCAGGCGTGCGGCGCGGAGGGCCGTCAGGATGACCCGGGATGCCGGCGATTGATTCAGCGTGTAGAAATGAATTCCGGGCGCGCCCCCATGCAGCAGTTCGACCGCCTGGGCGGTGGCGTGAGCCACGCCCAGGGCCGCCACCGCGGCGGGATCGTTGCGGCAGCGATCCAGCTCCGCGAACAGCGCGGCCGGAATGGTGGCGCCACACATCTTGGTGAAGCGCTCGATTTGGGCCAGGTTGCCGATGGGCATCAGGCCCGGGACGATGGGGACGGTGATACCGGCCGCGCGAGCCCGCTTCACGAACGAGAAGTAGTGTTGATTGTCGAAGAAGAGCTGGGTGATCAGGAAATCCGCGCCCGCCTTCACCTTTGCCGCCAGGTGCGCCATGTCCGATTCCAGGTCGCGGCACTCCACGTGCCCTTCGGGATATCCCGCGCCCGCCACGCAGATCCGGTCGCCAAATCGCCGCCGGATGAAGGTCACCAGCTCCGACGCGTGGGCGAACCCATCCGGCGCCTGCGCGAACACCTCGGCCCCGGCGGGCGGATCTCCGCGCAGCGCGATGATGTTCTCGATCCCGCCATCCACCAGCCGGTCCAGCACCTGCCCCATCTCTTCCTTGCCAGACCCCACGCAGGTGAAGTGGGCCATCGCGCACAGACCCAGCTCGTCCTGGATGCGCGTGACCAGCGCGACCGTGCGTTCACGCGCGGAGCCGCCCGCGCCATAAGTCACCGACACATAGGCCGGGTTCAGATCAACCAGCTCGCGGATGGTCTTTTCCAGATTGGCCATCCCGGCGTCGGTCTTCGGTGGGAAGAACTCGAACGAGAAGAGCGGCTTTCCTTGGGAGAACAGGTCGCGGATTTTCACGATGCGAACACGTTATCCTATCTCCAACCGTGTCGAACCAGTCAATGTTCTCGGTCGTCTGGACGTTGCTCGTCTGGTCGCTCCTGGCGGGGGGAGGCGCCGCCTTCGCCGCCTTCGCAGGCTGGGTGTCGGCGGCACCGGCGCGCGCCGGGCGTATTCCGGTCGAGCCACCAGCGGGCGCGGTGCCGCTGGCGTCCGCACCTCCGCAGACAGTGGAATTGACGCTCCCCTTCGACGGGATCTGGGGGGTGGTGCAGGGCACGGACAGCGGCGACACCCATGTCGGGTACGCCGCCTACGCGCTGGACTTCGTCCCGGCCGAGAAGCTCGCCGGTGCCTTGCCGGAGGCGGGCCGCCGTCGCCTGGAAGACTTTCCCTGTTACGGCCGTCCGGTGCTGGCGCCGGCGGCGGGCCGGGTGATCTGGGCGCGCGACGGCGCTCGAGACCGGCCCCCGCGCTACAAGGGGAAGCATGATCCGGGGAACTTCTTGATCATCGAGCACGCTGCCGCCGAGTACACCGAGCTGCGGCACCTGCGCCAGCGATCTCTGCGCGTCAAGGTCGGGGATCAGGTGCTGCGGGGACAGCCCGTGGCGACCTGTGGCAACTCCGGGAACGCGGGCACGCCGCACCTGCATGTTGGATTGCTGGGTTCGGCCGACCCCATCGCCACTCGTCCCATGCGGTTTTCGCGGTACCAGGTGCTGCAACGCGACGGCTCCTGGACCGCCGGCGACGGCGCCCCGGTGACGGGACAGCTGCTGCGGCGGACACCGCCGTGAAGCGGGTCAAGTGGCCGGGGCGAAGCGGCCGGATCGCTTCCGGGAATGTCTTGCGATGAGAACCGCCGTCGCGCTAGAAGACCGCTCATGAGCACCGTCATGATCGAAAGCATCCTGGCCCGCGAGATCCTCGATTCGCGTGGCAATCCGACCGTCGAGGTGGACGTCACGCTGGAGACTGGCGTGGTCGGCAGCGCCGCCGTCCCGTCGGGCGCCTCCACGGGCGAGCACGAGGCCCTGGAGCTGCGCGACGGCGACAAGAAGCGTTACCTCGGGCGCGGTGTCCGCAAGGCTTGCGAGAACGTGGCCAGCATCCTGGGCCCGGTGGTGACAGGCCGCGATGTGTTCGACCAGGCGGGCCTGGACGGCGCCATGCTGGCTGCCGACGGCACCCCCAACAAGGCCAATGCGGGCGCCAACGCCATCCTGGGCGTTTCGCTGGCGGCGGCGCGCGCCGCGGCCATTCAGCTGGACCAGCCGCTGTACCGCTACCTGGGCGGCGTCGGCGCTCGGGTGTTGCCGGTGCCGTTGATGAACATCATCAATGGCGGCGCGCACGCCGATAATTCGCTCGATTTCCAGGAGTTCATGATCGTCCCCCGGGGGCTTCCCACCTTCGCCGAGGCGTTGCGCGCCGGGGCCGAGGTGTTTCACACCCTGAAAAAACTGCTGCACGATCGAAAAGCGTCCACCGCCGTTGGTGACGAGGGCGGTTTCGCACCGGATCTGCCAGGCGCCGAGGCGGCCCTGGCCGTGGTGGTCGATGCCATCGAAAAAGCCGGCTACAAGCCGGGCAAGGAGGTCGCGTTGGCGCTGGACGTCGCCTCCAGCGAGCTGTGGGACAAGACGACCAAGACCTACAAGCTGACCGGCGAGGGCAAGGAGCTGGATGGCAAGGGGATGGTCGCCTTCTACCAGAAGCTTTGCGAGCAATACCCCATCGTCTCCATCGAGGACGGCATGGCGGAGAACGACTGGGACGGCTGGGTCGCGCTGACCAAGGCCCTGGGCGATCGCGTGCAGCTGGTGGGCGATGATCTTTTCGTCACCAACGTGACCCGCATCCGCGAGGGCATCGAGAAGGGCGCCAGCAACAGCGTGCTGGTGAAGGTGAACCAGATCGGCTCTCTCACCGAGACCATCGATTCCGTGGAGCTGGCCCACCGCAACGGATGGACCACCATCATTTCCCATCGCTCCGGCGAGACCGAGGACACCTTCATCGCCGACCTGGCCGTCGGCATGCGGTCGGGCCAGATCAAGACCGGCTCCCTGGCGCGCTCCGAGCGCGTCTCAAAATACAACCGCCTCCTCCGCATCGAACAGGAACTAGGCTCCGCCGCCGTCTGGGCCGGGAAGACGTGGGGGGCCTAGGAAGCCCCCCCACGAGCCCCCCCCAGAAGGCGGGGGGGCTCGCCCCCCCACCGGCCCCCCCTGCTTCGGTAGTTTGCCGGCGCGGCAAAGCCGCGCCTCCTGAACTGGAATATCAGCGGCGCCGGACCACTTTGATCTCAATCCCCGCGATGGGAACTCCGTCGGACCCGGCACCCGGACAACATCACGGCCCTGCTCGTCCGTCGCCTCTCCCGGCACGGGAGAGGCCGCCGTCGCGCAGCGGCGGCGGGTGAGGGTCCGCCGACACTTCCTTTCGCAAAACATCCAGACGCCGGCTGTGGACGAACACGGCCCATTTGCGGCCACGCGCCCGGTGGGGGAAGCTTCCTGAATGCCTCGCCTGCTGTGGTTGTTGCCCCTCGGGTTCTTTTTCCTCAATCCGACCTTCGCCTGCGGCCCCGCCGATGCCGAGTACCAGTACGGCGCCCAGGAGATGCGCGCCGCCGTGGAGGGGACCTGGTCGTTCGCGTTCACTCCCACGGATGGCCCGCCAACTCAGGTGACCGTTCGCATCGAGCAATCCGCCACCGCCCCGGCGTCCATGGCCCGCGCCTCCGGCCACGCCTTCGTGCGCGCTGCCCAGGCCTGCGGCACCCGAACCCTGGTGAAGACCGCCGGCGCATGCAGCGACATCACCCAGATGCCGCTTGCCGTGACCTACGTGTCCGGGGACAGCGGGTTCTCCACCGCGCCGCTGGCGGGCGTCTTCAACATCTACAGCACCGTGTTCATTGCCGGAGATATGCAGTTGAAGGTTGGCAGCTACCAGATCTCCTCCCAGGTCAATGCCGATGGTTCGCTCGGCGATTCGCGGCTCGGGCCGGGCACGCCGGGAACCGTGACCGTGACGCGTCCGTGAACCATCGGCCCGGTCGAGATGGCCAGACCAGTGAGGTTTCTACTTGGTGGCCAGGAGGTTGCGGGCGATGACCATGCGTTGGATCTGGCTGGTCCCTTCGTAGATCTGTAGGAGCTTCGCGTCGCGCATCAGCTTCTCCACGGGGTAGTCCTTGGTGTAACCGTAGCCGCCGAAGATCTGGACCGCATCGGTGGTGACGCGCATGGCGGCGTCGGCGCCGTAGGCCTTGGCGTAGCTCGACACCATGTTGTCGATGTGGCCCTGGTCGATTGACCAGGCGGCCTTGTGGCCGAGCAACCGGGTCGATTCGTAGGCGATGGCCATCTCGGCCAGCATGAACTGGATAGCCTGATGTTGCGCGATGGGGACTCCGAAGGTCTTGCGGTCGAGCGCATACGCCCTGGACTCCTCCATGGCGCGGCGGATGATGCCGGCGGCGCCGGCGGCGATCCAGGGGCGGGTGCGGTCGAAGGTGCGCATGGCCACCTTGAATCCTTCCCCCTCGTTTCCCACCACGTTCTGCGCGGTCAGCTTCACGTCATCGAACAACACATCGGTGGTGTTCGATGCGCGCTGTCCCATCTTGTTCTCCTTCTTCCCCACCGATACGCCCGCCGTCTTCCGGTCCACCACGAAGCAGGTGATCCCCTTGTGCCGCTCGGTCCCCTCGGCGCGGGCGAACACGGTGTAGAAGTCCGCCACGCCTCCGTTGGTGATCCAGCGCTTCTGTCCGCTGAGCACGTATTCGCTCCCCACCTTCCGAAAACGGGTCTTCATCCCGGCCACGTCGGATCCAGCGTCGGGCTCGGAGCAGCAATACGCCGCGAACACAGGCTTGGCGATCAGCCGTCCCAGGTAGGTCTTCTTCTGTTCCTCCGTCCCGGCGATGATGATGGGCATGGACCCCAGCATGTTCCCCGCGATGGTGGTGTTGATCCCCATGCACCCGTAGGACATTTCCTCCAGAACCAGACAATGGGACAGGCAGGACAGCCCGATACCCCCGTAGGCCTCCGGCACCTCGCAGTTCATGAGGCCGGTCTCCCAGGCTTTTTCGCACACCTCCTGGGGGAATTTTCCCTCCTCGTCCAGCGCGCCAGCGACGGGGATGATCTCCTTCCTGGTGAAATCACGCGCCGTTTGAATCAGCGCTTGCTGCTCGTCGGTGTAGTCGAAGCTGGCCATGGGGGGCACCTCCAGGAGTGAGACCGGGGCTGGGCTCCTCCAATCGTAACCTGGTTCGGCGCCGCCGGCGCGCCTACTTCTTGAGCGCACCTGATCGACGCGGGCCTCGCCTCTGCCCGGGTGGCGTCTTCGCGGCGCCGCGCGCTGCGACCGCGGGCGCGGGGGACGATCTGCTCCGCTCGGTCCCGGAAGGACCGCGGGCCGGCAGAACGGCGCCCCGCCACGGCATCGGAACAACCACCGGCATCGGGCGAGCGGCCAGGGCGGATTGCATCTGCCGCTGCTCCGCCGCCGCCCGCTGGGGATCGGGCACCAGCCGCGGCCACGGGTAGGGACCGTCAAGCCATCTCGTCAGGGCCCCGGTCGCCTTCCTGGCAGCGAGAGGTTCCGGACTGATCACATACGCACGAAGGTCCGGCACCGCCTGCTGCGAACGCAGGTCCAGCAGCGCCAGATCGTTCACCTGCCAGACCGAATGCTGGCGCGCCAGCTCG
>JBDSME010000240.1:0-2818 GCA_039916065.1 Polyangia bacterium | reverse complement strand
CTCCAGCGTGACCACGGCAAAGCTGGTCAGGGGACGGCCATTGGCCGCCACCACGCTACCGGTCAACACCGCCCGTCGCCGTGGCCGCTCCCGGTCGGGCTGGTCCTCCTCCGAACTCCCCACGGTCGTCGGCTGCGCAGGGCTGTCAGCCGGAACGCGCTTCAACGGCGTGGTCACCCGCGGGGGAGCCCCTTCGCGAAAAAGGGGCGCGAGATCCGACAGCGCTTCGGGAGCGACCAGCAGCTCGGCGCCGCTGAACAGCTGCTCGGCGTAGGAGCGGCTGCCTCGCACGCGAGCGGCTTCAGCCTTTTCCAGGAGGCTGGACGCCTGGCGTAGCGCGTGGGCCTTATCCAGAACGGGACTAGTCGCCGCGGTGGCGGGCGCGCCCCTGACCGGCGGCGCGGACGGTCCCTCCACCACCTGAGGCCGGAGGGGCGCCAGCGCCCCCAGCAACTGCCCCTGCTCGGCACCCGGCACCTTCAAACGGTCGAGCGCCCCCTTCAGGTCCTCCACCAACGCGTCGAACTCCAGATCGACGAGGCGCATGCCCGCGTGAGCCGTCCGCATATCCTTCCCGCTGTACTTGCACGGGCCGCCCGAGGCCTCGCAGATGAACTCCACCAGCATTTTCCGCAGGTGTGGTAGGTCCGCATTGGCGAACCTTCCATTGATGCGCTCATCGGCGGCGACTCGGGACAGAAATTCATCGACCACCGCGCCGATGGCGGGCTTACCGCCCAGGCGGTTGAAGAGGGGCACCGGCGCGGGTCGACCGGCGACCTGAGCGACCGGCGACGGGGGAACCACGGCCGCTTGGTCGCCGGCCAGGGACGTCGTCGGGCTCACGGCCTGGCGCTTCGCGCCGTCTACGGTCACACCCGTTGCACAACTGACCAGCGTCAAGAACGCTGCCGCTATCTTCGTTCGCACGAACCGTCCTCGCTCTGTTGGATGACCGGGCTGACGGCAGCATACGATATTCGCGGCCTCCACGGGGAGGAAACCCACGGGCGCCGGCACGGTCCGAGGTGCCTGCTCGACGCACGGCAGGCAGCCTGTCCCGCAAACGGGCAGGCTGCATAAGGGGACCTTCCAGCCTTCCCTCCCAACCTCGCGACCTTCCGTCGCGAGCCCACGCGCCAGCGTCGCTACTCGGCCGGTGCCGGTTCCTGAAGGTCGGGCGTTGCGGGGGGCTCCGGACGAACAGTCGATGGCGGCTCAATCTCCAACGGCGGTAGCGCCGGCGCACGATCAGCCGCCGCCGCGGCTTCGGAGGGAACCGCCGCCTCCACAGGGAGGGAGGGAGCCTCGCTTGCCCCGGCGGTCACGGGCGGCGCGATCAGGGACGGCGCTTCCGAGGCCGGCGGAGACAGCTCCGCCGCGCCATCCCCGGCAGCCGGCAGGAGTGCGCCGGGAGCGGACGAGGAACGTGCCACCGGGCGTGCCACGACGCGCGTGAGTGGTCGAGCGGGCTGAGCCTTCGTCCGGGCCAGAGGCTGAGCTTTTTTGAACAACGCCGCCGGCTTCACGGAGGCGGTCTTGCGTGCCGGCTGTGTGCGTGCAACCACGGCAGGGGCCAGCCGGCGGACAGGGCTGGGGCTGACGGGAACTTTGGGAGTCCTCGCGGCGACGACCGGAACCTCCAGCACCGGCGGCGGCGACGCCAGACCGCCCGCGGGAGTGACGGCCACGGCGGATGCCGTTGCCGCCGTTGCCGCCGCGGGTACATCGATCGGCGCGGGCAGGACTGTCGCGGACGAGGGCCGAGCGGCCGGCGGCGCCGAGGGCGTCGTCGTTTCAAGCACTTGAGGCGCCTGAATTTGCAGCAGCGCGGCCGCCGACTGATCGATCGGCGCCGAGGACGAACTGGCCACTCCGAAGATGGTCCAGCCCACCAGACCGACGACCGCGGTCATCGCGGCCACCGCTATCACCACCAGCGGGCCCCGCCTGCTCGGCACTTCGTCGAACGACTTGAAATCGATGGAGCTGTCCCGGGCGGTGTCGGCCGCCGCCAGGGGCGAGTTCTCCCAGTCGCTCTCTTGCTGCCGCTCACCTTCCTCGAAGAACTGTCGGCTCAGATGGCGGCCGCGGTTGATGGGCTGCCGCCGCGACAAGGGATTGCGGCGATCGCGCGGGGACGAATCCAGTTGTGCTGCTCCGCTGTCGGCGCCCCGACCACCGTCGTCACGCTGCGCGGCCTCTGAGGGAGCGTCGAATTCCGATTCAGCGCCGGGGACGGGTGCGGGTACGGGTGCGTACCCCACCAGAGTTGTTTCCCGGGTTGACCTGACGTCATCTCTCGCTGCACTTCCATGAATAGACATAGCTTCTCGACCTCCTGTCGCCACCTCAGTGTCGCGGAGGTTCGCCAGGCAAGCAAAAAAGTTACTCGTACCTCCCCCGGTCAACAGCTTGACGAATGAAGCAAGTATCAGGCGACGGAAGGACCTCCCGCGCGCGGCGAAGGCGCTCTAGTACCTCGCCACAGTGGTTTCGATCGCTTGCGGATGAGCCGTTGAGGAACCGACGTGCGCCATATTGAAGCTGCTTGTCCTCGCCCCGCGCAGCGGCTCATGATTGATCACATCTTTCGAGAGAGTGCCACCGCGTAGTCGGACACGGTGGTCGACAACGAAGAGACCGTGGCGCCCGGCGAGACCCACGGCCCTTTTGCACAGCCGAGCGTTTGCCCTCTCCCGCATGCGGGAGAGGGTTCATCGGAGGCAAGTGATCGCAACAATTTGCAAAAGCCGTGCTCGGAGATGTGTAGGATCTTGAGCCGCGCAGCGGGGAGAGGACAAAGGTGAGGGGTACA
>JBDSME010000239.1:0-7661 GCA_039916065.1 Polyangia bacterium | reverse complement strand
CTGGACTGCTCGGGGATGATCTCAGGCTTGTCCGTGGTGGCGAAGGTCCCACTCGGCTCGACGTAGGTGAACAGGAACCGTCCGTCCTTGAGGATCTCCAGATCGCCGAGGGGGGCCTCAGGGGCCGGGGCGGCCGGGGCGGTGCGCCTGCAACCGAAAAGTTCTGTTCCGGCCATGCCCAATATGGCGAGAAGGGCCACCATTGCTGGCCAAGCTTGGCGCCCCAGCGGGCCGCGGATGAGCGAAGTCATGGGGAGTACTTTACTCGATCGAAATGGGACCTTCCCAGGCCCCCGGGAAGCCGAATCAGTTGACAGAGACCAGAGCCGTTCCGTCGCGCCCACAGACCAAAGCCTCAGTTTCGTAGCGCCGCGCGCAACTGGGACAGATCTTGCCCGCATTGGCCACCGCGGCAGCCGCCGCGTGAGGGATGGGCCGTGCCGACTGGTGAAGGTCCGCGGTCAGAACCCGGGCGTCGTAGGGGCAGTAGCGCAACCCGGCGGCGAACTGGCGCCGGCAGGTCGGACAGATCATGTGCGCGAGCGCCAGCGGCTGCGGTGGGGGCGCGGCCGTTACGCCGGGGGAGGAGGACGGGGCAGCGGCGAGATGTTCCCCGCTCACGGTGGTGGCAGTGCCGCTGCCCGAGCGCTCTGCGGGGCTTCGCGATGCCGGAGAGCGCTCGGCGTCTCGCGCGCGTAGACCACGCCACCACGGCGCCACCAGCACGACGATCAACGCCGTCGCCAGGGCCGCAACGGCCAGGAACAGGATGGTCTCTTGCGCCTGCATCTGGGTTCATGCTCCTCTCGGATCGGTCAGCCGGTCAGCCCGATGATGCCATCAACCTGCGTTGCCTGTGGGACCACCACGCGGCGGTGCGCCGTTGGTGCCCCCTTTGTCCTTGTGGCGGTTTCGCCTGGACTCATTATGAGGAGCCGACCGCGGCATTCCCAACTTCAAAACGGCCTGATCAACTGCCTGTTTGACCGCGTCCTTGATGCAATCCTTGAGCATTGATTCAGCCTCCGCCTCCATGCGTCGCTCACTGACCTCGGCCTCCGCGCTGGCCTCGCCGTCGCCGCCGAACGCGATCTTCTCACCGGGCAAGGTCGTCCCCAGAACCGCCAGTTTGACCGACACGGCCAAGCGCTTGAGCCGGGAGCCTGGGTTCGGCTCTTTCACCTCCTTCTTCAGCTCTGCGATCTTCACCACCACGTCGAACCCTGAAAGGTGTCGACGCTTCAGCTCGGCGGCCATGGCGTCGGGATCGTTGGCGTTGGCCAGATCCGACTGCCACTCGGGACGCCCGGCCAGCTCGGCTTTCAGCGCATCGCCCGCGAACTGTCGAATTTCGCCATCCAGCGGCACGCGCGACTTTACCTCGTGCAACTGGAAGTAGTACTTGGCGACTGGCGCCGCCACCGCCGGTGCTGCCAGCGTTGCCGCCAGCAGCGTGCCGCCCACCACCCTGGCGGCCCACGCGATCGCCTTTCCCATGGACGGATATGCCAGCGGCGGTCGGTCGCTCTTCTCAGTCATGGGAGCAATTGTATACTCGCGCGCGTGCCCGTTCGAACCAGTGTCGTCGTCGCCGGCGGCCTCTTGCTGCTGGGATTGCTGGGGATCACCACGATCTTCGGGGATTCGCTGCTGGCGTGGATTGCCCCTCCCGCCCCGGAAGGCCTGTCAGCCGGGGTGACGGGCGGCCTCAATCCCGCTGGCTCCAGTTCCAAAGCGTCCCCAGGCGCACTCCCTTCAGTGGCAGGTCCCGCGGGAACCAAGAATGGGGACAAGAATGGGGACAAATCCGGGGAGGAGGCAGCGGGACCCCCATCGCCGGCCGCGGTTCCGCGGGATCCTTCGACGTCGGGCGCGGGCGGAGCCGCCGACAACACTGAGCGCAATCCTTGACCGATCACCACTGCCTGACCTACCGTCTTTCGCTTACCGTCTGACGAGGTTTCATGATCAAGCTCACGATCACCGAAAAGGGCGGCGAGCCCCGGTCCCTGTCCTTTGACCAAAACGAGGTCTCCATTGGCCGCGTCCAGGGCAACGATATCGTTTTGCCCAAGGGGAACATTTCAAAACGTCATTCGAAGCTGACGTTGCTGGACGGCAAGATGGTGGTCGCCGACGCGAAGAGCACGAATGGCACCTACGTCAACGGCCGCAAGATCGGGGAACCGACGCCGGTTCGGGCGGGTGACAAGATCTTCGTGGGTGATTTCCTGATTGTGATCGACCCGCACACCGCTCCCACCGCGGAGGCCTCGGCGACGGGATCCCGGCGGGCGCCTCCGCCGCCCCCTCCCCCGCCGCCGCGGCCGGGTTCCGGCCTGCGACCCGCGCCTTCTCTTGCAGCCGAATTCGGCGATCCCGACGGATCGGGCGGCGCGTTCGGAGACATGGGCCACGGCGCCGAGGGCGCGGGCGACATCAACATGGGTGACGTCGGATTCGCCGGTGGCCCCGGCGGCCTGGTTGGCGGACGCGGGAGGCCCCCGGCTCCGCCACCCCCGCCGCCCCGGCGCACCATCGTCACGCCAGTGCTTCCGGATGACAGCGTCGACATGGGTGCCGGCGCGGACGACGAGCCTCCCGCTCCCGACGAGGTCGGTGGCGGCGACATGGGCGATCTGGGGGTCGACAGCGAGTTCGGCGGAATGCCTCAAGGCCGCTCTGGCCTGGCGCGCCCGGGCTCACGGTCAGATCTGGACGATGCGGGTCTGGAAGGTTTGGCTCCGGCCCCCGATGGCGGCAGCGGTGTCTTTGGCTCACGTCCGGCGCATGACGAGGATGACGCCGCGCTGGCGGGCGATCGGCCCGGGGACGCCCACGCTCAATCATCGGCGGCGTTCGGCAGTCTGGAGGGGTTGTTCACGGATCCCGCCGTGAAGAGCATCATCATTTCCGCCGGGGGCGCCATGCGAGTGGACCGCGCCGGTCGCATCGAGACCGTCCCGGCGGTGGGCGATGGCAACGCCATCGCCGAGACCGTCTGGCAGATCGCGAACACGGCGGTGCCTCCCCCTCCGGCCGACAACCCCGTGGTGGATGTCCGCCTGGTCGACGGCACGCGGTTGACCGCGCTATTCCCTCCCATAACCGTGGGCTCCGTCTCCGCGGTGATCAGGAAGGTGGCGATGCCCGAATTGCCGCTGGCCGAGGTGGCAGGCGGCACCGACGTGGAGACAATCCTGCGGGCCGCGATCACCAGCCGTCGCAACCTGCTGCTGGTGGGTGACCTTCCCGCAGTGGCGGCCCTGTTCGCCACACTCGGCGAGGTCGTGCCCGCCGAGCGCACCGTGGTCAGCATAGGCGGTCCCACCAGGGCGCGGGCCGGTTGGATCGAGCTGGGGATGGGACCTGACCCCGCCTCTCTGGCGCGAGCAGCGATGGCGTTCCAGGCCGAGCACCTGCTCTTCGCCGATGGGGGAGGAGCCGAGCTCGCGGAGCTGTTGCTCGCCGCAGCACGCGGCCAGGAAGGTCTGATCGGGTGCATGGCTGCCCGTTCGTCGGCCGAAGCCCTGACCCGATTGCGGGCGTTCACGGTCGCCGCGCTGGGCTGGACGGGATTTGGCGCGCTGGTGACCAGCACGCTGGACCTGATAATCGTCGTGGGCACGGGCCCAGCGGGAGCGGGTGCCACGGTGCGGGTGGTGGAGATCGCCGAGCCTCAACTGGAAGGCGACACAGCCATCCCGGTGGTGGTGGCGCGCCGCCCGGAAAACAACCGCCAGGCGGCGACCCTGGAGGTGTCCGGTGTGTCGATTCGCCTGGCCTCCGCCATCGCCGCCGCAAGTGGCACGGCCGATGGCCTACCCGGACACCTGATCCGGCGCTGATCGCCGTTCCAACTTGTTCTTCGAGAGATTTCGCGAGGCGCTGGTCCGTCTTCCGGCCGGCCTGATCCGCGCTGGCCGGGCAGCCGCGCCCCACGAGATCGCCGCGGTGGAGAGGGAGCTGGGGACGCGGCTGCCGCCGTCCTTCGTCGCGTTCCTCGAATCCTTTGATGGCGCCGATCTGTTTCACGAAGCGGTGTTGCTGGCGGGGGTGGGCGCGGAAGCGCCCCGCGGCTTGCTGGAACTGAACCAGCGGCGCCCCACCGCCGAACCGGTGTTCGCCGCGGTCGCGGGCGGCGATCGGTTCGCTTTTCAGGCGGACGGCCACGTGGTGCGGCTGCGGGCTGACTCGGACGCCGGCGAGGGCGAGGGCGAGGGCGAGGGCGAGGGTGAAACAGTGGCGTCCGCGGGCGGACGCTCCGAGGCGCGCGGTGTTGGTGAATGCTGGCTCGCCGGTGGAGACTTTTCGCGCTGGCTCGATGGCCTGATCGCCTATCACCGCGTCCTTTACGACGCCGATGGTGAGTTCGCCGCCGACGCCTTCGAGCCGGATGGCTCCGAGGTGTTGCCCCTGGTGGCACTGCGGCAGACGGAGAGAGCCTTGCGCGCCTGCCCCGACTCCGCCGAGTGGCACCACGAGCGTGGGGTGGCCTTGCGACGTCTGGAGCGCGTGGCAGAGGCCAGGGAAGCGTTCGCGCGCGCCGTGGCGCTCGATCCCGAGAACCCGTGGGCGCATTTCGACCTGGGGCGCGCCGCGCTGGACCTGGGCCCGGCGTGCGCTCGCGAAGCGGGCGCGGCGTTCGAAGCGGCGGCCCGGCTGGAGGGTGGCGATGCCGCCGCGCGCCTGTGGGTATGGGCGGCGCGCGCCGCCACGCTCGAGGCTTCGCCCGAGCGCGTGGCGCTCTGCCGGCGCGAAGCTCTGGCGCGCGAACGGACGCTGCCCGACCAGCTGCGGCGCGCGCGCGATGCCGCAGGAGAAGGCGGCGATCCCGGTGAACTGGCGGAGGCGGAGGCGTTGCTGGAGGCACTGGAGAGCCCCATTCAACCTGGCCGGATGCGACTGGCCGTGGTCATGGACGATCCGACAGCGGCCCGCGCGGGCGCGGCGCCGGCGGGGAGGCGGCGGAAGATCAGCGACGCGCCGGCAGCGCCAGCTCCCCGAACGCCACCACCGGGCCCGCGTCGTCGTGTCCCCGCAGTACCGCCGCGATCCGGCGGGCGTCCCCCGGCACGACGACGGTAACGCCGCCGACGGCGCTCTGGTCGGCATCCTGATCTCCGTGCTGGGGCACGCGCACCGAGAGCTCACGGCGCTGGCCGTGAGCGTCGTCAGCGAAGATCCTTAATTTTCCACCCTGGATCGGTCCAGCCGGCGCCATCACGTTGGCCCGAACGGTGGCGCCTTCCCGGGTCAACTGCACTTCCGCCCGCAGTAGGTGGTCGATCAGGCCGGCGGCATAACCCGCAATCTCCGGCAACAACACGCGCGCGGTGTCCGCGTGGACGCGACCGTCCAGGAAGAAGCGCACGCGACCCGCCACCCGCTCGTAGGCCAAAATCCGCCGGGGCGCCGCGGCGGTCGCCGGGGGAGAGCTTGAGCCATCGGCCGCGGTCCCCCTCAGGACGTCGCCGGGGCCATCGATTGCCATCACGTAGTGCCGGTCGCCGAGGTGGCGCAGATCCAGGTGCTCGATGCTGGGCAGGGCGTAGGTCAAGGACTGTCGCGCGTCGCGCACCACGTCGGCCGCCGTGGTGTCGTGTTCGATCACCCCATCCCGGGGGACGGTCCCTTCGGAGAAGAAACGCCGTTGGGTGCGATCGGCAAGGCCCTGACCGTCGGCCGCCGTGAAGTAGGAACGGACATTCGGGCGGCGCACCACCACCCGCGGGGACGGGATGCCACCCCACCCGTAGAAGTCCGCCACCGCGTGTTCAAAGCGCGAGGATCGATCAAACGGGCTGGAGGCGCGCCCTTTCAGATAGGTGGCCCGAAAATCGTTGCGGACCTGGGGCGGGTTGCCCGCATCCTCCAGCACCGTGAGGACGCCCCCCAGTGCCATCAGGGCGCGCGCCAGGGCCGAGCTGCGGGCGGCGGGATCAGGCTCCACGAGGGCGCGCTCGAGCTGCTGCTGGAAGACCGCCAGACCGCCGTCGTTCAGCGGGTCGTCCAACCATTTCAGAGATGGCTCGCCGTGCAGCGCGAACCCGGCGCCGGTGGCGAGCTGGCGTGTGCTGCCGCCGGCGTCGGCGAACAAGCGCAGCGCGTGGACAAACCCGTCGATGGCGGCGTCATCGCGCAGGCCCGCTCCCGTGCTGGGATCAAAAAACATGTTTTGCACCCGTTCCGGCGGGGTCTTGGCGATCACCGAGCCCGCGACCACGAACGCCAGGGCGGGGGCGACGCCGTCATCGCCCGGACGGTATCCGCCCGCCGGATCGAGCGCCATCAGCCGCGCCATCAACTCGCGCCGTTCATCGGTCGCCAGCAGCTCCGGGTGCAGCGCCAGCGGTTCGAACACGCCCAGCGGTCGCGCCAGCCGCAAGGCCAGAACCCGGTGAAGGGCCGAGGCGATGGCCGCCTGCTGCGTCAGGCCGGCATGCGTGGTGGCGGGATCGTAAGCGCGGGCGGGACGAGCCGCGGCGGCCACCAGCAGGCACGCGGCGATCACCGCCCCGGTGATCCCTGTCGCCAATCGGTGAAACTTCACTCAGCCTCCTTGAGGCGATCGGGCGGAGGTGTCTGCTCCAGACCCGGCAGGCCAATCCCCCCAGACGGAACTCCAGACGGCGCGGCAGACGGCGTGCTGGCGGGCGGAGGGAGCTCGGCTACCCGAGATTCGACCAGCTTGCCCAGGGTAAGCACCTGCGCGGGATCGGTGCACTGTTCGGCGCCGCAAGTCAACGAGACCACGACGCCCCGTTCGCGCACCAGAAACACCAGCCCCTGGATCTGGCCAGCCCGGGCACGGAAGGAGACGTCGCCAATCTCATCGGTGACCGAGGCCTTGGGCAGCTCGTGCTGCAGTTTCTGATATTGCACCTCGGCGGCGGTCGAACCCAGGCGCCACACCCGCAACCCCACATCGTAGTTCTCGGACTGGCCCTTCGCCTTGAAATGACGGCTGTCGTAGAACTCGGTGGTGGGCAAATCGGCCAGCTTGCCGTCCTCGAAGGCCCCCATGAATCCGGTCACGCCCTTGATCTCGTCATCGCTCAGCAGTCCCGATATCTCAAGCATCGCGGCGGGGAGACGGTTGGAACGCCCGCTCGGCAGCTCACCGCCTTCGGCCTCCAGGTCCAGACCCGCCTGCTGCGCCTCCCAGGCCGCTGCTTCGCGCACCTTCGGGCCGCCACCCAGGAACAGCAGATGCTGTCCGTGGGCATAGCTGGCCTGCCACCGCTCCAGCCGCACCAGGTTGCCCCGCTGGCTGAAATCGGCGCGCGCCTGCCGGCCGACGAAACGGCGATCGCTGCGCCAGCCGACGTAACCCCGCTGATAGATGATCACCGTGAACCGCCGCACGCGCGTCGACAGTCCGGTGGGCAGCCGCCGCAGCCGCGGGATAGCGTAACGGCCGTCCACGCCGGTCTGGGTGACGAACTCCTCCGCCGCCAAAGGGCCGCTGACGCCGATGCCACGTTCGAACGCCCAGGAACCGACCACCAGCGCTCCGGCGATCGGTCGCTCGGAATCGGCGTCGATCACCTTGCCATCGTAAGGCCCGAGCAAATCGGCGGGGCGGACCGAATCGGGACGAGAGGGAAAAGGAGCCCTCTCCACCAGCGGACCGCATCCCGCCACCAGCGATGCGCAGC